>DATJKY010000474.1:0-16756 GCA_035490955.1 Terriglobia bacterium
GCTGGGCAACTTCGACAAGGCCGTTGAATACGGCGAGAAGGACTTGGCGGCTAATTACCTGGATCTGAATCTGGCGATCAACCTGCTAAAGGCCTACATCGGCGCTGGTAAAGCGAACGACGGGGCCTTCGATATCATTTCCAAGGGTCCAGACTTAATCAAGAAAGAGATGACTCCGTCTAAGCCGGCCAACATCAGCGACGCGGACTGGCAGAAAATGCAGGAAGAGGCGGCCGCGTCCGCGAAGGACGACCGGGCGTTTATGGAGTACGCCTTCTTCCAGCTTCTGCCGCGAGTGTCCGACGCCAACAAGCGCGTTCAGTACCTGGATAGCTTCATGCAAGCGTACCCTGACACGACGAACGCAGGGCAGATGAACTTCCAGTACTTCGTCGCTTACGCCATGCTGAATAACATGGCCAAGGCCGATGAGTATGGGGAAAAGGCTGGAGCCGCCGATCCCCCCAACATCGTCGCTTTGAATCTGGTGGCTGACAGTTATGCGACGCGCCAGATCAACCTTGACAAGGCCGCCGCGTACGCCAAGAAAGCCCTGGACTTGGCCACCAGCATGAAGAAGCCCGAAGGCGAGTCCGACGAGCAATTCAAGACCGAGCAGAATAACGCGCTGGGACTGGCTCACTTAACCCTGGGCTACGTCGCCTTCCAGCGCGCCAGCAAGACCAAGAAAGTTGGTCCGGCCATACAGGATTTAAGCGCTGCAGCCGACCTGTTGAAGGCAAACCCGGAATTTCAGGGGAAGGCGCTCTACCTGTTGGGGAACGCCTACGAGTTCGAGTATCCGCCTAACCACCGTCTGGCTATTGATGCTCTGGCGCGCGCTGCTGGTCTGCAGTCTACTTTTGCGGCTCCCTCGCGCGATCTGCTCGCCAAAGTGAAGAAGGCGGCAGGACAGTGAACTAGGTGTCAGGTGCCAGGTGTTAGGTGGCTTCTGCTTATCCGGTTATTTCGGCACGGCACTATCTGTAGTGTAGGTACCTCGCTGCCGCTTCCAAAGAATCAGGCCAGCGGAGGATACGCCATGAAAGCGCGGCGAAAGATCATCGTCTACATCGCGACGAGCGCCGACGGTTACATCGCCAGGCCAGACGGTGATGTTGAATGGTTAAATCGAAGGCCGCGCACTGTCGATTACGGCATGCGCGCGTTTTACCCCACGATTGACACCATTCTGTGGGGACGCAAGACCTACGACTGGGTTCTCGACTACTACAATGAGAGGGGCAGGAAGAGCGGCATGTTCGACACGAAGCTCACCAACTACGTGTTCTCCAGGAAAACGCCCAAACGGAAGGCTCCAGGGGTGGAATTCGTGTCGGAGCCGGTGAAAGCGTTTGCGCAGCGCCTGCGCGCAACGCCAGGAAAACACATCTGGATGATGGGTGGCGGAGAACTGATCGCCTCATTCCTCGACGCCGGCGAGATCGACGAGTTCGACATCCACATCATTCCTACCCTCATCGGTGAGGGCATTCCACTTGTGGCACCTCGCCATCGGGACGTCCCGCTTCGTTTGCGCTCAACCAGGAAGTACCCCGACGGCGTCGTCCGACTGCACTATGAGGTCGCGAGCTAGCTCCTGAGGAGGCCAACAGATGGTGGTGTGCTGAAACAACCGGATAAGCAACAGGTGGCTAGTGCAAATCGGAGTTCCACAAGGTTACGGGTCAAGGGCTAAAGATTAAGAGCGGCCTCTTTCCTTTACCCTTGATCCTTTACCCTTCTTTTCCGCACCTAACGTAACACCTGACACCTAACACCTGACACCTAGCACCTACTGGCACGCCGCTTCCATATCAAGTAGACGGGAATGCCTGCGAGAACGATCAAGCATCCCCATCCTGCTTCCGCCGGTCTCTCCAGAAGCATGTTCACTAGAAACCACCCGGCCGTTATCACAAAGACGACCGGTACCATCGGGTAACCCCAAACGCGATAGGGGCGCGGCCTGTTGGGCATCTTGGCGCGTAAGACAATCACTGCGAACGCCGCGAGCGCATAAAACACCCAGGCAGCGAAGATGACATACGTGAAGAGCTGCTCGTATGTGCCAAACAGCACCAAAACAATGGCCAGCGCGCCCTGTAGGAGCAGTGCCAGGTGAGGTGTTCGAAATCGAGGGTGGACAGCCGCGCACCAGCGGAAGAACAGGCCATCCTTGGCCATGGCGTAATAGACGCGCGGCGCGGCCAGGACGCTTCCGTTGATGGATCCCAGGGTGGAGACAATGATGACCCACGTGACAAGCAGAGAACCTTTGCGGCCCAGAATGCGCACAGCGGAATCGGCGGCAACGCGCGCCGATTGCGCCACCTCAGGCACCGTGAGGACCCGGTAATAAAAGAGGGTCAGCCCCAGGTAGAGCAGTATCACTGCTGAAGTCCCGAGGATGAGTGCCAGAGGCAGGTTGCGCTCGGGACGCTTTACCTCTCCGGCAGCGAAGGTGCACGTGTTCCAGCCTTCGTACGCCCAGAACGCCGCCACCAGAGCTACACCGAAAGAACTCAGGAAGCTCGTTCCCAACGGACGCGGCAAGCTTGGCGCGCCGCCGGGCGTGCCTCTCACCAGCGCAAAACCCAGGACGATGAGCCCGCCCATAGCTGCCACTTTTAGTCCCGTCAGGAGAGACTGGACCGCTCCGCCCTCGCGCACACCCCGGTAGTTGATGACGGTGAACAGGGCGATAGAGGCCCCGGCGGCAGCTTTCTGTTGCCAAGGAGAGAGCGCCACCAGTTCGCGCAAATACTCCGCGAACCCCACGGCGAGGACCGAAATACCCCCAGTTTGCGCCGAAACAAAGAAAGACCATCCGCACAGAAAGCTCACCAACGATCCGTAAGCCTCGCGCAGGAAGACGTACTGTCCTCCGGATTGCGGGAACATGGCGGCGAGTTCGGCAAATGAAAGCGCGCCGAACAGGCTCAGTATTCCACCCACCAACCATACCGCAAGTGCTGTCCGGGGACTGCCCACCTCGCGCGTGATCTCGGCCGGGACCAGGAAGATCGCCGTGCCGATCATGATGCCAATCGCGATGGCGCTGGTCTCCCATAGCCCGAGGGCCCGCAGGAGCTTGGGTTGCTCGGTGGCAGGTGCGGATTCTGTCGTGGCGGGTACTTTCATTCCCGCCACACAATAGAGGATTCTCACCGGTGGGTCAAGAAAGCACCTCACCACTGATATTCGCCGACTTGTCATTGACAAGATTCAGCATCCGGCGATGGCCACCCTTCGTGTAATGCCAAGTCCCATGGGGGCGCAGGTTCGCCCCCTCCGTCATTCTTGATTACAAATCAGAGCGTCGTCCAGGACCAGCACATCGAGACGGGTCACTCTCTTGAACGTCTTGTCATTCGAGACGAACCCCGTTGCTTCGCTCGCCAGGGCTGTGGCTGCCTGAACGGCGTCCGCGACTCCCAAGCGGTGTTCAGCTCTCAGGCGGGCCGCTCGGTCTGCGATTCCGAGCCCCGGCTCAACTCAGTCGAGATTCGGGTATCTGGACAGCAAAAGGTAGAGCTCATTAACCCGGTGGAAGTCTGAAAGCCGGTAGGGTTGGACAAGGAGCTCCAGCATGGTAATCGTGGAGGTCACTGCCCGGCCGCTAGGCGACTCGAGCCACGCGAAGGTTGCCCTGGTCAACTCGAGGTACTTCGGGTGCCCTTCGACTTGATAGATGAAGATGCTGGTATCCATCCCGATCTTACGGTGCCGGGCCAGAAATCGCTGGATGGCACTGGTCGTCACTCCCAGCTCTTTCTTTCTCGCACCAGGTAATCGAGTGGGTACAGGCCCCTCGCCACGCCCTCGATTCGCTTCGCAAAACTTCTGGGCTTGCGCGTCATTAGGAGTACATCACCCCGAACGACCATCAGCAACTTGTCACCGGCTTTGAGCTTGAGGGCCTCACGGGCCTCGCGCGGCACTACGATCTGGTTCTTGCTTGACAGCTTGGCTTCGGTCATAATTCACCTGACCTTTACATTCTACCCGAAAGTAAAGCAACAGGATAATCACACCGCCTCACTTGTCACTGAAACAGGGGACATGCTATGGTTCGAGAAGTAATCACAGGTCAGCAGTTTGCTGCTTCCTTGGAGCGTGCAACACGATGAAGAGAGTAACCGGACTCGGCGGCGTATTCTTCAAATCCGATGATCCCGAGAAGCTCTACGCATGGTACGAAGAACATCTGGGCCTGAAGCGAGAGTCGAACGAGGGAGTGGCGTTCAAATGGCGAGACCTTGACGACAACAAGGAGGGCATGACAGTGTGGGGGATCTTTCCGAAGAGCTCGACGTACTTCGATCCCAGCCGCTCCCAGTTTATGTTGAACTTTCGCGTGGATGACCTGGATGCGCTGCTTGCCGCCCTTCGCGCGGAGGGAGTTGAGGTCGACGAGAAGATCGAGGAGTACGACTACGGTCGATTCGGCTGGATCATGGACCCAGAGGGCAACCGCATTGAGCTTTGGGAGCCTCCCAAGTAGGTTGGCGATTGTCGATTGCTGGCGTTCGAGAATAGCCGGCTGAACCCCCCTCACCCGGCTCTCCCGCGACTGCGGGATCGCTACCCTCTCCCCCAAAGGTTGAGAGGGATGTGGTCCTGCGGTTTTCATGTTTGGTTATGGCAGCGAGCGCGCAAGTAGCGAGCCAAGTCTCGGCCTTTGCTGAACGGAACGTCGAGGCACCAAGCGTGCCTTGGTACCTGTGGTGTGTCGTGGCGGCAGTAGTCTCGGTCATGATTGGCGGCTACTGGGATATTTCCTGGCACATGTCCATCGGTCGGGACACCTTCTGGACGCCGGCTCACATGGCCATCTACTTCTGCGGAGTGTTAGCAGGCCTCTGCAGTGGTTACCTGATCCTTTCCAACACGTTCGCAGCCGGCGCGCCCGAGCGAGAAGCCTCTGTGGGAATCTGGGGTCTTCGCGCGCCCCTGGGAGCGTTCATTTGCGCCTGGGGTGGCCTGGCGATGCTCGCCTCCGCACCCTTCGATAACTGGTGGCATAGCGCCTACGGTCTGGACGTCAAGATTTTCAGCCCGCCCCACACCGTGCTCGACAGCGGCATCCTTGCGATACAAATCGGCGGCATGGTGTTGATCATGGGCGCGCGCAACCGTGCCACCGGTACGACGCGCGAGAAGCTGGATCACATCTTCCTGTTCCTCGGCGGCATGATGTTATCCCTGGCCATGACCGTCGTTTGGGAGTACACCTACCGCGTGTTCTTGCACAGCTCGCGTAGCTACATTGCAGTCTCCATCGTTGCGCCGGCTGTGCTGGTCGGCGCCGCCCGCGGCTCGGGCAGGCGCTGGGCCGCGAGCATCGTGGCCGCGATCTTCAGCCTCTACGCCATGGTGATGCTCTGGATTTTCCCGCTCTTTCCAGCCACGCCCAGGCTCGGTCCAGTCTACCAACACATCACCCACTTTGTTCCCATGGAGTTCCCCTTGCTCTTGATAGCGCCTGCTGTGGCGTTGGACTTTCTATGGCTCGGCGAGTTTTTCGCGTGGGGTAGATGGAACGTATGGCTGCAAGCTGCAGTAGTCGGGGCGATCTTCCTGGCTACATTTGTCGCCGTCGAATGGCCGTTCGCCAGCTTTCTTATGTCGCCTGCGTCGCATAACTGGTTTTTCGGTACCCATTACTTCCCTTACTTTGAACCACCTACCTCATCTGCAGTCCTTGGCAGGTTCGCTCACACCGACAAGACGGTGCGGGCTTTCTGGCTCGGCATGGCCGAAGCCCTGGTATTTGCCATTCTGAGTGCGCGACTTGGCCTGGCGTGCGGCTACTGGCTGCAGCGCATACGAAGGTAGGACGCACAGGGCCCTGGATCAGAGCCCCTGTGACGGATCGCCTGTTGGCGTGACGAACGGTTTGTGCCGAGTGACGAACCGCCTTCCGCCGGCTTCATGCAAGAGCTAGAACGACTACCTGGTGAACGGAGTTGACGCCAACGACCTGCCGCTCAACACCGCTGTTGTTGTTCCCAACCCTGACGCCATTGCCGAAGTCAGCGTGGTGACCAACACCATTAACCCCGAATATGGAAGAAACGGCGGGGCGATCCTGAACGCCGAAACCAAATCGGGAAGCAACCAAATCCACGGTACGGGATTAAAGTTTTACCGCGACACCTCGCTCAATACGCGCAACTTCTTCAGCCCCAGCGCAACGATCTTTCATCAGAACCAATTCCGGGGGGGTGATCGGCGGCCCAATAAAGAAAAACAAGGCGTTCTTCTTCTTCGCCTACCAGGGTACCCGGAACCGTCAACCGGACGTAAACGGCGGGAACTCGACAACGGTCTTCAGCCAGCAGGAGCGCAGCGGTAACTTTTCCGCAGACACCGGCGGGGGCTTTCCGGCCATGAACCCCAATACCCGGGCACCAGCAGTGTCGCCGTTCCCCCTGGTGGGGGAGAATGGCCAGACGTACCCCGCTGGAACCCAGAACCTATACTTACTACACCTACGCGCAAGACCAGTTCAAGCTCCGGCCCAACCTGACCCTGACTCACGGGGTAGGCTGGGAGATCGACACGCCGCTCACTGCGATCAATAACGGCGGCATCGAAGTCAATTGCTACCGACCGGGCGTTCAGTCCACTGTGTTCCCCAAACCCCAGCTTCTCCGCGGCAGCTCCATATACCCTGGGCAATGCCGGTCGGAATTTCTTCCACGGACCCGGCGTGAACAACTTCGACTGGGCCTTGCACAAGGTCACACCGCTCCACAGCGAAAAGGCGCAGTTGGAACTGCGATTTGAGTTCTATAATCTGTGGAACCACACCCAGTTCACCGCCACTCCGGGCGGCGCCGGTTCGTTCAACGGTTCGGTGAGCGGCAACTTCGCCTCCAGCAACTTTGACCCGTCTACGGGTGCGAGCAATCCTAACAATTCCCGCATCATCCAACTGGGGGCGAAGATCATCTTCTAGTTCTACGCTCCAGTAGGGAAAACGCTAACCCCAAACTGCGCCCCGCTGCGGTGGGGCGCCTTTGTTCTGGGCCACGTAGGACCTTCGAGCTCATTCGTGCCCTTTGCCACGGCGCGCCTAAATCCCTGCCATGTTATCCTGAAGCATAGGTGTCCACGGGCGTACCCTTAGAGCATTTATGAAACGAGTGCTCAGTCTCCTATGTCTTCTGTTCTTGGCTCGACCGGCCTTCGCCCACGTCGGCAGCCCCGACGTGTTCTTCGAGGGCAACGCAGGCCCTTACCGCCTCTTTGTTACCGTTCGTCTCCCACAGGTGATCCCGGGAGTAGCGGGAATCGAGATCCGCAGCGACTCGAATGACGTGCGCGAGGTGCGCATCGTTCCCCTGCGTCTCACGGGACCTGGATCGCAATACGCGCCCACACCCGATTTGGCGCAGCGCTCCGAAAAAGACCCGCAATTCTTCACCGGCAGTCTATGGCTGATGGAGGGTGGCTCGTTGCAGGTACGCGTCCAGGCCGAGGGGAAGAGGGGCAAGGGCGAAGTCTCGGTGCCGGTGCCGTCTATAGTGCAGCGCGTCTTGCCTATGCAGAGGGGGCTTGGGGTCTTGCTCCTCGCGTTCATGGTTCTTCTTGCTTGCGGCTTGGTGAGCATTGCCGGGGCGGCCGTGCGAGAAGGCGAACGGGAGCCCGGTGTGGTGCCAACGATCTCCCAAGTGCGGCGCTCGCGCCGCGTAATGGGCGTCGCAGGGGTACTCGTCGCGGCTCTGGTTTATCTGGGCGGGCGATGGTGGAGCCTGGAAGCGAGGGACTACGCCGCTAGTGTCTACAAGTCGCCACCGATCTCAGCGTCCCTTGAACCGGGCGGCCGCTTGGTGCTGCGCGGCGAGGGAGGTAGGGTGGTGATTGTGCCGGGCCGGGTAGCTCGTGTTGCCACGTCGAAAAAGCTGGATGACCTGGTTTCCGATCATAACCACCTCATGCATCTGTTTCTTATCCGAGTTCCGGCAATGGATCGCTTTTATCATCTGCACCCGGACGAGATCACAACCGGAGTCTTTGCCCAGGACTTGCCCGCGGTTTCTGCCGGCCACTACCAGATTTTTGCAGACATTGTGCACCGCTCGGGCTTCCCTGAGACATTGGTAGGCGAGATTGATTTGCCGGATGGGGCGGGGAAGCCTCTTGCGGGCGACGACTGCGACTGGTCAGGAACTGCGCTGGGCCGGTCCGCCGAGGATACTTCGGAATCCCAACTGCCTGACGGCGGGTATCTGGTTTGGGACCGCGCTCTATCTCTTCACGGTGTGCCTCTCCAAGCCAATGTACCTCTATCCTTCTGCTTCCGTGTGCTGAGCAAGGACGGCCAGCCTGCCCAAGATCTGGAGCCCTACATGGGGATGGCTGGTCACGCCGAGTTTGTGCGGGCGGACTGCACGGTGTTTGCGCACGTTCACCCGGCCGGCTCGGTTTCGATGGCGGCGCTGGACTTGGCAGAATCTGGCTTGCTGGCCGGTCCCACCGCCGGCATGGGCCTGTCCATGGCAGCGCATGGCGATATGACGATGCCTCCCGAATCGCTGTCCCCCCAGGTCTCCTTCCCTTACGGCTTTCCGCAGCCAGGACAATACCGCATCTTTGTGCAGGTCAAGCGCGCCGGTCGTATAGAAACCGGGGTGTTTGACGTTCGCGCCGAATAACACGGCGTTCGGTTTGTTTTTTGATGTGCCCCCGACCGTACCCTGTGATTCCCTTAGGTTTTATTTCCTAACGCCTTAATGCTTAGGAAGATGAGTGCGACTAAGCACGCTCATGCAACACTAACAATATGCGTGCGTGCTAACGTGACGCTCACAAATCCTCTCGCCGTTAGATACTGTGAAGGTACAAACAAAGCGACCGAAGATAAAGTGCTGCCGAAAAGCGCAAAAGCGATTCCCCATTTATCCGACGTTGGTGCGAGCTTTACAAGCGAAGACTCTCGCTACGCAAGATCCTTGTGGTTCGATTCTTTATCGGTAGGCAAATAGAGCGGCACTTCGGAACACCTATATCGCTGTACTCTGGCCCGTGTCCGTACCCGCCCGGGTCCGGGGGATCTGGTTACAATTTTGGGGGCTCGCCTGACCGCCGCATCGCCACCGCAGCCACGCAGGTGGGGACAGGCGCGAACGCCTGGGGACAGAGCTACGGCTACGATGCGTGGGCCAACCTCCAGACGGCCACCGTCACCCAGGGGACCGCGCCGGCCCTCAACGTAAGCGTGAACACCCAGAACCACATCACCAACCCAGGCTTTGCCTATGACGCGGCGGGAAACCTCACGAGCGATGGGTTCACGGCTTATAGCTGGGATGCGGAAGGCCATCTGAAGAGCGCCGGAGCCACCACCTACACCTACGACGGGGACGGCCAACGGGTGGAGAAGAGCACCGGCAAGCTCTACTGGTATGGCGGTACGGGTCTCCCCGTCACCGAAACCGACCTGGCCGGCAACAACCCGGTGGAGTAGTGGCCCAACAACATTTGCTCTGGATTTTTCAGCAACGGCGCCGGTCAAACCGCGTTTTTCAGTTCCAGCCTACCGCGGTCAACGACAACAACTGGCAGCAGCTCACGCCTTGGACGCTTCCCACTCTTACCTATGATCAGCTCGTGGACGCGTTCCTGGCGCAACTGGGAGCTGCCCTGGCAGCGCTACAGAATGAGAAGAGCGTCACCCAGGAGCAAATCGATGCCTTTCAAAACAACGCTCTAGACCAATTGGCTGAAGGGCAACCTCTACCTGATAGGGGGCAACTTTCACTTCCCCAGCACTTTTACGGACACAAGGGGCGTGCTAGTCGACTTCGCTTCCGACTTCGGCCTCGCCTGCCCGCAAAAGAGGTGCGACCTGGGAAGCCTCGGTACACTGGATTTCAGCCATGACCACGGGACGACCTTCCATCTCGACACCGCGGACCCGTACACGGACCTGGCTGGCGCGATCACTCACGGTATTGTGGACTATTTCCTGGGTAATGTGTGGTACCAGGTTATCCCTCGCCACTGAGCGCAGGGACAAGGTGCAGCCATCGCGTCAAGCGCCGCTCTGGCAACTTGACGTAGCGGCCCTAGGTTTCGCCGTGCCCAAGCTGCTCTATGAGCATGCGGGGGCGTGGGGCCCGGGGCACGTCTGCTTTCCCACCAGGGACACGATGGTGGTCACTTCGTTACGCGAGAGGTGCCCGCAGGCCTGCCTCAGCGGAGCCAGACGGAGGCGTTGCTGCCGTTTCGGCTGCACGCCCTGTTTATTGACGCGAAAGACGGAAAACTGCGGGCCAGGCGCGAGTGGCCAGCGGTTCGGAGAGGTCGTCGATCGCAGCGGGTCCCAACGGGAAGTTTGTGGTCATCACACCTGACAAGCTGATGCTCTACTCGGACGAAACGCAGCCGCTCAAGGAGCTTAATCTGCCCCTCAGCACCGAGGCTCTCTACGACCACTGGGGCGTGGGTGCCTCCCTCCCGGGCGGGAAGTATCTGACGGTGGCGTACGAATCTCGGCTCAACGATCGACAGGCGGGCATCGGTGGGGTCCAACTGAAGTTGATCGAAACAGAGTCCCTGCAAGTGATTCGGGCGTGGACGGAGAAAGACCTGCACTGCTGGCAAATCTCAGACAGCGGCACGGTGCTGGAGCGGTACCAGATCAGCGAGCCGGGAGGCCCCTCCCGTTACCTGTGCCAAGGCGTCGAACCGTACTGCGGCGGCCTTGTGTCCTTCATGAGCAACCAAGCCCTGGTTTGCCATGTCCCCACGAACTGGATAAGCCTTATCAGCACGAACAGGGAGCTTCTGATGGACCGCGATTTCTCCCCTACCCGAGAAATAGTCGATCGGTGGGCCACCTCCGCCGACGGGTGAGAGACTCGCGCTCGCCGTTGACAGATTGAGGGGGGAAGCGCTGTCTTCGACATAGGTCCTACTTCGGCTCTCAGTCAGGTAATCGTCTATGACATTCGCAGCCGCGAATGGGTGTACTCGCTCGACGGAAAAAAGCAAGGAGCCAAACACATTTCGGCGCTGGCCCTCTCGCCTGACGGCTCGCTGTTGGCCTGGATCAACCAGGATGGGTTGCTCGAGCTTTACCGCTTACCGGCGGCTGTGGGTGCGACTGGCCTGAAGCCGACGCAATCGATTGGGCCTCCCAGCGCGATTGCAGTTCCTGCTGAACGCTAGGCGACGTCACGACCGACCTGGAATCTTGTAGGTCTTCCAGAGTCCCGACTTTTGTAATCGCTCGCGTACCCAGAACCGATTCCGATAGCCTTAGTGGATCTCACTGCGAGGTTCACGACCTCGTATACCACCCGGAGTAGCGAGATGGAGATCAAAATACTCCATGAGGATATGCCACCAGTCCACGTCGTGGCGGAGGATCGAAGGATTGCATCCCTTCCAGATTCTTTGGTCGGATGGGCTGCGCAGAAAGAAAGGAAAGGCGCAGAAGAGGGGCGTTTGAGGTTCGCGCCGAATCATCCCCCGACGGCGCTGACCCTTAGATTGCAACCTCGGGGCTCTGCCAAGAGTCTAGTTTTAAGGGGATCGGGGCGGCGATTGCAGGGGTAGGGTTTGCCCTACCCTCGCTTTGGAAACAGACCCCCTCACCAGGTCCCGCTTCGCGGGACACCTCTCTGTCGCCGGGGGCGACCGAGGGCTGTGGTGCCGTGGTTTGCGATTAAACAGGAGGAAGGCCACACAATGCGGAGAGAATGTGTCAATCGATCCAGGCCAGCATGGTTAACGGCATTAGGTCTCGTTGGCGTGATCCTTTTGTCTCTGAGCGTTGGTGTGAAGGCTGGCACACAACAACCTAAAGAGTCTGCGGATCTCCTGCGTGAGTTGAGCAGCTCATCAGAGAGCCTCGTACGACGCGTTTCTCCGTCGGTGGTGCAGATCCTCACCGTCGGCTACGGAACGGTGGAAGAGCCCGGCGGAAGCCAGACCGCTTTAGTGGCAAGGCAGCGAACCATCGGATCCGGAGTCATCGTTGACGCCGATGGCTACATCATTACGAATGCCCACGTTGTGGGAGGAGCACAGCGCGTGCGTGTTGTGCTGACCTCGCCCTCGGCCGGCGAGTCGCCACTTGCTTTGATCAGCACAGAGCGGAAGACACTCGACGCCAACATTGTCGGTCTGGATGCCGATTTGGACCTGGCTCTGCTCAAAGTTGAAGCCACGGGTTTGCCCGCCCTCGCCATCGGCAGTTACAACAAGATCCGGCAGGGAGAACTGGTATTCGCCTTCGGCAGCCCGGAGGGGTTGCAGAACTCCGTGACCATGGGAGTCATCAGTTCAGTCGCGCGCCAACCTGACCCGAATAAGCCCATGGTGTATATCCAGACCGATGCTCCGATTAACCCCGGCAACAGCGGCGGTCCACTCGTGGATGTGGACGGCAACTTGGTTGGAGTCACCACGTTCATCCTCAGCCAGTCCGGTGGCAGCGAAGGACTGGGCTTTGCCATTCCCAGTAGCGTTGTAAGTTTCGTTTATCGACAGCTCCGAAGGTATGGCCACGTGCATCGTGGCGAGATCGGGGTCAGCGTTCAGACCATCACTCCCACCCTGGCTGCCGGCCTCGGGCTTCCGAAAGATCACGGAGTGATTGTGTCCGACGTATTGCCCGACGGCCCTGCTGACCAGGCCGGCTTGAAGATCGAGGACGTCGTTCTCTCCATCGATGGCCAGCCGGTGGAGACCGTTCTGCAATTTGATCGGGTCATCTTCCTGCACGGTAAGGATGAGGAGGCCAAACTGCAGGTTCTTCGCGGCGAGGAGAAGCGCGAGTTGCGGGTCCAGGTAACCGAGCGCGAGCACGAAGTTGACCGAATGCTCGATATCGTCGATCCGTCTAAGGATCTTGTCCCCAAACTGGGTATCCTGGGCCTCGAAATCAACAAGGACATCGCCAAAATGTTCCCTGAGCTGCGACGAGGCTCTGGAGTGATCGTCGTTGCCCGCGCGGCCACCGCGGGCCCAGACTCGGGCTTAGCGTCCGGCGACGTGATTCACTCCGTCAACGGTATCACGGTACTCGGCCTCGATGGACTGCGCTCAGCCATCGACAAGCTCAAGCCCAACGACCCCGTCGCCATTCAGATCGAGCGTCAGGGCAAGCTGACTTACCTCGCCTTCGAGATGGAGTGAGCCGGGCAATGATGAATTATGAATAAGTAGGATTGCGGCAAGCCCACCACCAAAAACCCCTCAGGACAACGGCAAACATCACCTTCGGGACCTTTACCGCATCAAAGCTATCCGCGAACGCTGATACGAAGACAGCGACCAATTGCCGGAGAAATTGGAAGCGCGGCGACGTCTCCGGAGGTGCGGTACAACAGCCAAACTCGAAAGAATCATGAAAGGAATCACGATGATTCGGCCCTGCACCGACGCTGATGTTGCCGTGATCGAGACGATCATCAACGAGGCGGCAAGAGCCTACCGAGGCGCTATCCCGGCCGATTGTTGGCATGAACCCTACATGACGGGATCTGATCTCAGAGCCGAGATCGCCGCCGGGGTCAACTTCTGGGGTTGGGATGAGTCGGACACTCTAATCGGGGTCATGGGACTTCAGAAGGTGCGCGATGCCACCCTGATCCGCCACGCATACGTGCGGTCGGCCCATCAGCGCCGAGGCGTTGGCGGAGCACTGCTGACTGCGCTTGCAGGTCAAGCCGCGGGGCCGCTGCTGGTCGGCACTTGGGCCGCCGCGGATTGGGCCATCCGCTTTTACGAGCGGCATGGCTTTCGCCTGGTGTCAGCGGAGGAGAAGGATCGACTTTTGAGCATCTACTGGAGCATTCCTTTGCGCCAGCAACAAACCTCGGTGGTGCTGTCGTATGCGCGGTAATCCCGGCCAGTAAATCGCCCAGCTCGCCGAAAAGGCATTGGCTCTGCTGGATTCTCATTCGGTACCAGCGTCATCATCGACAGATGCGGAGCCGTACCGCGGTGAGATTCGTCACGGCGCGCAGCAGGTACTCAAAAAGCTAAGTGCGGCGCACTGATAAGGGTGTCCCAGCCTCGCAGGGGGTGTGTTCCGCGCAGGTTGTTGCCGATCCAAGCTGTTTGCAATGAGCGGCCGGACTTCCAGTGCGATCCACATATTGCTGTCTGCCGAACTCTGAAGATCAACTATTGAACGGCGGGTAGTTACTCGTCGACTCCCAACAAGATGGACGCCGCGAGGACGGTGGTCCACAAGCCCCGTTTGTCCCCTATAGCCGACTGGGTGATGTTGGCGGTTCGGACGATCTTGTTGGAGATGCGATAAATCTCCTTTTTCTCGTCCCAGCTCCGGTCCGGGTCGAACTCCACACCCAGGGTGGTAGCCAGCATTTCGGCGGCTAGTTCCTCGGCATACTCTCCGGCGAGTTCTTCAGTCTGGCCGAACGAGTGGTGTTCGGAAAGATAGCCGAAGGTATTGCGATCGGCTGGCAGCGCCACTCCGATCGAGGCAGCGATCAGCCGGTGTGGCTCGCGCGTCGAGTTTTCACTCATAACCGCGAACGTAACCTGGCCGGGAGACAGTTCCTTGACACCTTCCGCGCGGGGAATGATCTTGCAGCGAGGGGGGAAAATACTCGACACGCGCACCAGGTTGCAGGCGGCGATGCCCGCTGAGCGCAACGCCAACTCAAAACTGGTCAGCTTCTCCCGGTGCTTGCCGACTCCTTTCGTCAAAAACATGCGCTTGGGGACAAACATAAGCTGGAGCCCTGATTCAGTTCGGTAACCTAACAAAAAGCCGAGAGCACTGTCAACGGAATTCCCAAGACAAACATTCCCAGGTCAAGTTACCCCTTGTGCTCGGCAGGGTGGGGTCGTGGGCCGATCTGGGCCTCTCACCCATTTAGTATCCATTTGGGGCTTGACAGATTCATTCCGCGGCGCTTAATTAGGTTGCTTATGCGTGAAACCGTCACCAGCGTCAATCATCAAGCGGGGATTGGGCTTGAGGATGCAGCCGCACTGTCAGCGAGGTTTGGCGAGAAGTCGGCTCGCGTGGGAGTGATTGGCTTGGGTTACGTTGGACTTCCCCTCGCTCTTCTGTTTTCGAGCAACGGTCTACAAACCACGGGGTTTGATATTGATCCCTCCAAAACCGAAAAGCTGGAGCGCGGTGAAACCTACATTAAGCATATCTCTGCTGCCGCGATTGCCGCTGAAGTTGGCCGAAAGCAGTTCCGTGCCACTACGGATTTCTCCGGATTGCGCGAGATGGACGCCGTGCTGATTTGCGTGCCGACCCCGCTCGACGAGCACCGCGAGCCCGATCTTTCCTTCGTACGCGGCACCGCTGAAGCCATCCGGCCTCATCTGCGCCTCGGCCAGCTCGTGGTGCTGGAGAGCACCACTTACCCCGGCACGACAGAGGAAGTTGTGTTGACCATTTTGGAGCGCTCGGGGCTCCACTGCACCCCGCGACCCTACAGGACAGACGGGCAAAAGGTGACAGGCTCCCTCTCCGGAGACGATGATTTCTTGCTGGCTTTTTCTCCGGAACGCGAAGATCCCGGTAACGCAATCTTCCGGACGCATCAGATCCCCAAGGTCATGGGCGGCGTCAACGGGGCCAGCGCCATCGCGGTGCAAGCTCTCTACGCGCAGGTCTTCGAGCGCACGATTTTAGTAAGTTCATCGCGCGCCGCCGAGATGACCAAGCTGCTGGAGAACATCTACCGCTGCGTGAACATTGCCCTGATCAACGAGTTGAAGCTTCTGTGCCTGCGGATGGGCATTGACATCTGGGAGGTGATCGAGGCCGCTAAGACGAAGCCGTTTGGCTTTACGGCCTTTTATCCGGGGCCTGGCTTGGGGGGGCATTGCATTCCGATCGATCCCTTTTACCTCACCTGGAAGGCGCGTGAGTACGAATTCCCCACGCGTTTTATCGAGCTTGCGGGCGAGCTTAACAGTGCCATGCCCGCTCACGTGGTGGCTACCGTAGCGGAGGCCCTGAACCGTCGCAAGCAGTGTCTGCAAGGCGCGCGCATCCTTGTTCTCGGCGTGGCCTACAAAAAGGACATCGACGACTTGCGCGAATCTCCGAGCTTACGCATCATGAAACTCCTCGAACAGCAAGGCGCCGTCGTCGATTACCACGATCCTTATTTCTCGAGCCTCCACAAGATGCGCGAGTACGATTTCAAACTCTCGGCGGTTGAACCCACGGCCGGGGCACTCCAAAGCTATGACGCGGTGCTGATCTCGACCGACCACTCCGCCTACGACTACGACTTTGTCGTCCGCCACGCGCGGCTGGTTATCGACACGCGTAACGCCACCCATGCCGTCAAAGAGCAGCGGGAAAAGATCGTGCGCTGCTAACCCGAGCGGGTGCTCCTGCAGCCCCAAACTACCGTTTTGTCTTGACCCACTCATCCACGTTACGCGCCAGGATATCGAGGGGCAGGGCGCCCTGACCGAGCACCACCTCGTGAAACTCGCGCAGGTCAAAGCTCTTTCCCAGCGCTTCCGAGGCCCGCGCTCGCAGCTCTTTGATCTTGAGTTGGCCGATCTTGTAGGCCAGCGCTTGGCCCGGCCAGGCAATGTAGCGGTCAATCTCGTTGACCACGTCAAGCTCGGTCTTCGCGGCATTCTCCATGAAGTAGTCGATTGCCCGTTGCCGGTCCCAACGCATCAGGTGGATCCCTGTATCAACAACTAGCCGAACAGCGCGCCACATTTCGTAAGTCAGCCGGCCGAACTCCGAGTAAGGGTCTTCGTAGACGCCCAT
>DATJKY010000475.1:0-5395 GCA_035490955.1 Terriglobia bacterium
TCCAGGCCCGCTTGGGACGTGACGTCGGTGAACGTGCCATTACCGTTGTTGCGGTACAGCTTGAGGGTTGTTCGCTTCGCCTTGTGATCCGGGAAGTCCTTGCCGTTGATGAGTAGGATGTCCGGATTGCCGTCATCATCATAGTCGATGAAGGCGCAGCCCGGGCCCATCGTCTCCGGCTCGTATTTCTTGCCGAAGGCTCCCGTGTTGTGAAGGAAATGAATGCCCGCCTGCTGCGTGATATCGATATAGTGAATGGAGATCGAAGCCGGGCTGGCTTCCACCGCGCCGGCAGGACATAAACGGGCGATGGCGGCCAGCGCAACAAGAAGCGGTAAAGGGTAAAGGGTGAAGGGTAAAGGATGGGCGGTGAAGAATGAAAGGCGAGGGGTTCGGCCCATTATCTCGAGCCTCCGCCCGTCGCGCCGAGTGTAGGGGTACGCCCCGTCCCGACGGGGTGCCGATCTCCGCTTGAAGACTCTGCTGTGATCGGCACGGGGTTTCGGGAGCTTGCCGTACCCTTCTGTTGACGTGCCACAACCTCGACGAGGCTAGGGCAAACCCTACCCCTACACTGGGCACGGTTCTCGCCCATTCCGGAGGAGGCTAGGTCAAGCCCTACCCCTACATTCGACAGCGCCACCGAAACGTGTTCGTGGATGGGTTGAGCCTCGTTGTTGTCCTCGGGATGCCGAAGAGCAAACGTCCCTGTGATGGCGCGTGAGGCTTCGTCCGCCTTGAAGCGCAAGTACAGCTTCTCCTCCCGGCCAGCCCGTGCATCGTCGTTCAATCCGCGATAACAAAGCATCAAGTTATAGTGGGCCTCGAGATCCTCCGGGTCAACGCTCAGGGTGTGCTCAAACTCAGCGATGGCATCTTTGTACTTGCGCTGGAGGAAAAGCATGCGCCCCATCTGATTGCGGTTCACACGGTCCTTGGGGTAGCGGGCTGCAGCCAGAGCGAACTGGTTATAAGCCTCAGCGTAGTCTCCGTCAGTCTTGAGCGCCAGTCCATAGAAGTAATGGGCGCTCGCGAGCTGCGGGTTCAGTTGGAGCGCTTTCTGGAGTTCGGGCTTTGCGGCGTCGGTGTTACCTTCCTGCACCCGCGCGCGAGCGACGTTCACCCAACCATCTGCGTACTTGGGGTCGATCTCAGTGACCTTCTCGAAGGCGCGCTCGGCGCCCTTCAGGTCGCCTTCCAGCAGCAGGCCGATGCCATAGTCGTTCCAACGCTCGCGGTCCCTCGAGTCAAGCGTGAGGGACTCTTCGAAGCCAGTGTTCGTTTCCGGGGTTCGGGGTTCGGGGCTCGGGGTGCGGAGGACCTGCCGCCCAGACCCTACCGCCGGCCCACTCGTCACCGGCAGGGTGACCGTGTCTTCAGCGATGACCACGGTGGGAACATCGGGAATCTGCCTGTCCTTCGCTGAGACCTGAGAAAGATCGCCCGCGAACACCCAGTGGCCATCGTCGTAGCTCTTGGTTACCGGGGGATCCGGCTGTGACGGATCGCGGATTCCGGCAAAGGCCCACTGGGTGTTCCACCAACCGAACTTACGATAATTCAGTTTCGCGATGAGAGTGACGGTGGGTCCAGCGCCGGTGGGCACCCGCAACCGAAAGTGCGCAGTGTCCGCTGCTCCCGGAGGGATCAGGTGTGCGTACATCACAGCCCGCGTCGACCAGGCGTTCCGCTTATTGATCACATTCCCGTGAGCATCAAGTTGCAGAGAGCGGTAGAAATGCGCTCCCGGCTCGACTGGGCCTCTGCCGTTGTCCGCTGCCTTCCCACTCCAGTAGATCACCCTACCCTCGCCGTCGCGTGCCTGAAGTTCCAGCCAGCAATCGAAGGCATCCACAGTTCCGGCCGGGAAGAAGTGGCCCAGCTTGCGGGTGCGGACCACCACCTCTACCCGCACCGTCTGGTCCCGCGTGAGTCTTGCTCCAGCACGGCCAAGCGGTGCCATGAGTTTGGCAGGTTGCCCCACACTTAACGCGGCGCCGGCCAGACCCGAGGAAGACTCCTCTCCCACCGCAAAGGTGCTGGCCAGTTGGGGCGTCTCGCTTGGAGTGCGCCTGCGCCCGGGAATCTCCTCCGCGCCTGCCGGTTCCTCCGCGAGCGCAAAGATATCCACACTCAAAGCGCCTTTGAGGAAGTTCTCCACCGCGTTCACCTGTTCCCTGTCACCTTGGGAGGTAGGCACGGCGGTGTTGGCTGCCGCAAAGCGATGCGAATGTATAAAGCCGTTGATGTTACCTTGGTCTTTCGAGGGAACGAGTGGCATGTGGCAGTCTGCGCAATTGGACGGCTTGGGGGGATAGTAGAAGGACCGCGCCCCTTGACCCGACACGCCGCTGGCCTGCCAGTTGTCATAGTCATCGAAGCCACGAATCCAGCGATAGTTGTTTACGGGGACGTCGAGGTGGACCTTGTGGCAAGCGGAACAGAACGAGGCGACCTGTTGCGGCTCTTTGTGGAACGATTTCAGGAAGGCGTTTCGATGCGGCTTGGGGTTTACTCTCACGGCGTAGTCGTGCATGAAGCGCAATAGCGGGTTCTTGCTGGCTGCGTATTCGGTGAGGGCAGGATACTCCATGACGAAGTCGCCCTGACCCATGGTGCTACCGACATGCACAATGGCGTGGCACGACATGCAGCCCAGCCCGTTCTGGCCCTCGGGCGTGTTTTCGATCTCGCGGATGGGGTGTTTTTGCATTTTTCCAGCCAGCACCAGCGCATGGTCGTGACAACCCCCACACCACAGCGAGGACTTAATTCCGATGGTATCCTGCATATACTCTATCGACTTGCGGTACCACTGGTTGTTGAACGAGGCGAAGTGGTGCATTGAACTCTGCCACTGGCTGTAAATATCCGAGTGACAACGTTTGCAGGACTCGGAGTCCATGAAAAACTCGGATCGAATCGGCTTCCCGTCAGGCGTCCGCGCCGAGCTGGGGAACATAAAGCTTGTGGCCCCGCCCCCCTCGCCTTCCATACCGAGTGGTGGCGTCAAAGGATTGCGCACCGTGTACCGCGGGTTAGAGAAAAAATGGCCATAAAGCGCCGCACCACCGTAGAAGACTGCGGAACCTGCTATCACCGCTGCGGACCATCGATAGGCACCTAGTGGCGACACTTGTGGCCAGGAGGGGGAAAAGGGGGAAACGGGAAAACGGGGAAACGCTGAAAGAACAGCGGAAACAGTTGAAATTACTTCCCCATTTACCCATTTTCGCTTTTGCCCTTTTTCCCTTGTGGGTACAAGCGGGGTCTTCCCTACGCTCAGGGAGCGCAGGTAAACAAGCAAGAGAAGTAGCCCGGGGATCACCAGCGCCACGTGAGCATACAGCGCCAAGCTGTGGGGCCGGCTCATCCCCACAACGGTGAGGTACACTCCGAATGCGGCGCTGAGCCCCAGCATAACCAGGCACGCCTTGCCGGGCACCCCGACGAACGCTCTCCAGGCTCTGGCCAGCAGCACGAGAAAGAACACTACAGCGAGCACTCCGACGACGGGGTGCAGCAGACTGTTCGCTACATAGAAGAAATCTGCCGTGCCGAACGCAGCGAGGTAAGCTCCGTTGGCAACCAGAAAAAGCGTCAGGACCAGAAGGATTCCGGCCACGCTCCACCGAGATGTCTTTATGGCAACTCTCACTCTGACCGCTGTAGGGCCGGGGCAAGGCCCATAGGCACAAAGGTTAAGTCGTCACCTTGATGTGGCCCCGGCAGGGGCCAACTGTGAGTAAAAGAATCTGGGGGACTGGAGTTCCTTGAGCCTCCATGGCCGCGAATTCCGTGCCAGCGGGGCCGGACTTCGCGGCTTGCTCAACGCCTTTTAGGAATATAGGCTCCACGGTCTTGAATCTTCTCAATGTCGCCTAGGGGCAACCTTGTGCCTGCCGTCGGAATGCAGGGTACTTGCCGTACCCTATACCTTTCGTCCGAGCCGGACCGGGTAGGGCAAGCCCTACCCCTACATACAGCGGGCGACCACAAGGGTCGCCCCTACAACGTCCAACTACTTCGCGGCTTCGATCTTTTCGATGACTATCCCGTGCGATCCGCCCTTCGTGTACACCGTCCCTTGTGCCGACACTTTCTGTCCAGCGAACGGCATCATTCGGTCGTTTTGGCCTTTGGCCGGCTTTGTATCGGAGATGGGCCAGTAGATCGTGCCGTCATCGGCCAGGATCACTAAGGGCGAGCCAGCCTTGGCACATGCGACGGCGCAATCCGCACTGATGGGCTTACTCAGGTTCTTCGTAAGCGCACAGGCGGAATCCAGCACGTAGCCCTTCACTGTGGACGACTTGCCCTCTGCCCGAGCCACGTCAATGCCGGTCGCCAGAACTAGGGCCAGCGTTAGTCTCATAACTAGAGTGCGTTTGCGATTCATAAGGTTGCCTCCTTTAGGCTTGCGAGACCTGCCCAAGCGTTAACCTGGGCCGTCTTGGTGGCCCCGCTAGGGGCCGACCGTGAATAGCCGTAGGTGAAACCTACGGATAAGTGACACCGAATATCTCCAACCCTGTAAGGGGTTGACTGCGGGTCGCCCCGGCGACTCCGGCCACGCCAGGGCCGCGAATCCTCTTATACCCTCCGGCGTCCGTAGGTTTCACCTACGGCTATTCACCGTGTTGCCCTTCGGGCAACGAGGAGAAGCCGACTTATTATCAGCTTAACGCTTATGCGCCAGGCCCGTCGACAGTCAAAACAAGAACTTCAGCGCGAACTGAACTAGCCTTGGCTGCAGGGCGTTCTGGATTTGCCCGAAGGTGCTCGAGCTGATATCGCTCACGGGCAGCCCGAAATTAGCTCGGTTGAAAATGTTGAAGAACTCCGCCCGGAATTGCAGGTTCTTCGATTCGGTCAAGCGAATATCCTTGAATGCTGAGAAGTCCCATTGCGCGAGCCCCGGCCCCTGAACCACGTTGCGGCCTTCGCTCCCGTAAACTCCGGCCAGCGTTGTCGCCTGGGGAAGACTCTGGAACGCGTTGACATTAAACCACTCCTGCGGCGTCTTCGGGCCGCTGTTGGGATTGCCGACAAGGTTCGGTCGGAATGCTGAGAAGCCCGTGACCTCCGGCGCGTCGTAGTTGTAACTCTGGTCCTCTACCGTGAAGGGTGTGCCAGTCATAAAGGTGGTGATGCCGTTCACCTGCCAGTTGCCGAGGACGTGCTGGTACCAGGTGTGAGGCTGCCGCCAGAAGGGCAGCATCCATTGGTAGCTCAGTACAAAACGCTGGCGCGCGTCAAACATCGATCTGCCCCGTTCGGCGGCGAGGTCGAAGGGATTCTGCGCCAGATCGTTCTCCCCTGCAATGGGCTGTGACTCGGAGCCGGTGATGTTGAACGACGAAACGTCGTCGATGGCTTTCGCGTAGGTGTACGC
>DATJKY010000476.1:0-5160 GCA_035490955.1 Terriglobia bacterium
AACTGCTTTCACGGGCGCACCTTCGGTTCTCTTTCCCTGACGGCCAGCAAAGCCGCGCAGCGCAGGGGTTTTGGTCCGCTGCTCGAGGGTGTATCGCACGTTCCTTATCCCAATCCCTACCGCTGCCCCATGGACAAAGCCGCTTCAGCTTGCTACTCGGATTGCACCTGCACTGACCATGTCGAGCGGCTGTTCCAGACCCTGGCGCCGCCCGAAGACGTGGCCGCGATCATCATTGAGCCGGTGCAGGGCGAAGGCGGCTACGTGATTGCTCCGCCCAGCTTCCTTGAGCGTTTGAGGAAGCTTGCCGATCGTCACGGGATTCTGTTGATCTTTGACGAGGTGCAATGCGGCATGGGCCGGACGGGAAAGATGTGGGCCTGTGAGCACTCCGGCGTCGTGCCCGACATTCTGATTACCGCCAAGGGCATCGCGTCGGGTATGCCTTTGGGCGTCACCATCGCTCGCGCCGAGGTGATGAATTGGGGGCCGGGCGCTCACGCTTCCACGTTCGGTGGTAACCCGGTGTCGTGTGCTGCGGCACTCGAAACCATCCGCCTTCTGGAAGAGAAATATATCTCGAACGCCGCCCGGATGGGCGAATGCGTCATGTCTCGGATCGCTGACTGGCCGAACAAACATTCCATTGTTGGCGACGTCCGCGGCCTTGGGCTGATGATTGGCATCGAGTTGGTGAAAGACAAGCACACTCGCGAACCTCACATTGGGGCGAAAGGTGAGGTCATTCGTCGCGCTTTTGAACAAGGATTACTTGTTCTCGGTTGCGGCGAAAGTACGATCCGATTGATGCCGCCACTGATGATTGAGCAAGAGCAGGTCGACTTCGCCCTGGATGTGCTGGGGCGGTGCATTGCGGAGGTGGATAGTTCACAATGACCGTGATTTGGGGTTAAAAATGCGTCGCCATCGGTGACTCGGGTCGGACCGGACCTTCACGCCCGGTTCCACACCCACGGATCTCGGTTCGCGGACCCCGAGTCCCACGTTTTCACATATCTGAATATAGTGCGAAGACGATTAGTCCTACTCTGAAAGGCCGATGCGTCGCGCCAAGTCCGCGAAACGCCGTTCTGATCTCAGCCGGTCAAAGCGGGGATCGAGCTTCAAGTAGATCAGCCAGTTTGAGCGCTCTTGATAAGCCCTCTCCAGCCAGCGTAGCGCTTCCTCGTTTCGGTCAAGAGCCACATAAATAGCGGCAACGTGGTACGGCAAGGGAGTGGACTCACCTGACGACAGCCCGAGTTTATCGAGCATTTTCTGAGCTTCATCTCCTCTGCCTGACGCCGCGTAGACGTGCCCCAGGGCTGCGACGGTCATCAAGTTGCCGGGCGAAAGGGCTTTGGCCTTCTGAAGCTCAACAATAGCTTGCCCAAACTCTCCCCGGGCATCATAGGTCAGGCCCAGCATCTGGTGAGCGACGCAGAAATTTGGGTGCAATTCGAGCGTTCTCAAGCATTGCTCGATCGACTTGTTGTATTGCCTGGTCAGATAAAAGAACCAAGCTTGAGAGATGTTAGCCGTAGACGAGACGGGATCGAGATCAAGGGCCCGCCTCATCGCCGCCATAGCTTCGCCCTGTCGACCCATGACCAGCAGGTCGAAGCCATACCACTGATAGGCGGGCGGGTAATTAGGGTTCAGCTCGATGGCCCGCTTAAATTCTCTTTCCGCACCTAACCAGTCCCAGTCGTAGTCTGTTTTGATGTTCAATAGGGAGGCGTGAGCCTCGGCGACGGTCTCATCGATCTGGAGCGCCTTCATAGCCGCCGCTTTAGCCTTCGGGTAGCTCTGATTGGGAGACAGGAAGCCGTAGAACCCCTGTAAGGCGTAGCAGTCGGCTAAGCCGGCGTAGGCCTGGGCGTACCCCGGGTCCTTGTCGATTGCCTGCTGAAGGTAAGCGATTGCCTTTCTCAGCCCTTCGACATGGCGATCCGCCAAGAAGAAGCGCGCCTGCAAATAATCATCGTACGCTTCGATATTCGGGCTGTAATGCTTGGTCAGCCGCTGCTTCTCCGCGCCGGTCAATTCCTGCAACAATGCCGCTGCTCCCTGTTGGGCGACAGAGTCTTCCAGGGAGAAAATGTCGGTAAAGTTTGCATCGAACTGGGCCGCCCAGAGCACAGAGCTGTTCTCGACGCTGAGCAGTCGCACGGTAACACGCACTCTGTCGCCGACCCGCTGGATGTTACCATCGAGCACTGAGTCTACCCTCAGTTCCCGGCCAGCTCCAAGCGGATCCTCGGTGAGACCATTGTACTTCGCTATCTCGCCGACTGACCTAACGTTGATCCGTCCGAGGGTGCTCAGCCTCGTAATCAGGGCATCCGCCAGTCCTAACCCCAAGTAGCTATCTTCGGCGCCTAGGTTCAGCGGTTTAAAAGGCAGCACAGCGATGGAGGTAGGGATGGTTCGGGCCCTCTCCCGGCCGACCCGGAAGCGATAAGCGGCTGTTAGGGCGATCATCATTAGGATTGGTACTGAGATCCAAACGAGGCGCTTCAGAAACGGCCGATGCCGAAGTCGGACACTGGAAATTTGGTCGAGATCTCCGGCCATTTTGAAGCTTCCAGTTCCTACTTCGGAGTGTTCGATTTCGAGTGTGGGCTTTCGGGCTGAGAAGGTGGGAACATAGGTCCCCTTCGGTAGATCGATCACAAGGGAGTCGTCCTGTCCCTGGGTTCGGTAATATTCGGCGAGCTTGGAGCGGAGACGACCCGCCTCGACGCGCACCACGGGGTCAAGCCTGGGGTCGTAGGAGTCATCGCGGCCGAATACCTCCACCCCGATGAGATACTCCTTGATCGGCTCACCCTGAGCCCGAAGTGTGGTCTCGACCGCAAAACGCAGAAAGCGGCTCACGCGGGTGGAGTTCCGGAAGCATTTGGACGAGAGGATTCTCTCGAGTTCCGCCTGGATGGCTTCAGTCGAAGCGGTCCCCTCTGCTTGTATTTCTCCATTGGACCGCTTGTTGCACCTGGGGCTCCTTGTCAGCATATCCTTCTGTCGATTTGGTTCTTCGGGAGAAGGCAGCGGAGGCGACGATCTTGCTATAAAGCGTCCGCTGTAATTATGTAATTAAATGCTACCCAAAGCCATATGTTACCGTATCATACCGATTGATACTTGACGGGATCGATTAAAACTGTGCATCATGCCAATGCCTTCAGGCCTCGCTGGCGCACTGCTGGCCGCGAAAGAGTTAAATTGCGAGGGGAAATAAACTCAACTAGTGAGTTAAACAGGAGGGGATAACGCAGCAGCCGGGTGCCTTCAATGGCCCGCCAAAAGTCTCGGACGTGACCCATTCTTGCTGATGGCTGGAGCAGCGGATCATCGCCGACCTGGAGGAGAGTCCAGAGGAGCCGGCTCCCCGCTGCATACACTCTTTCCCTCGCGTTCAGCGGCTCGTTCGTCCTGCGAATTCGTTCCGAATCGCTATCCTTACTCTTCACAACTGCGACTACCCTCTGGGTATCATTTTGCTTGAATCATATCGGTTATGTCAACTCTGATTACTAAGGAATCCGTACCGAATTCGACGGAGGTGAGAAATCGACGCCTGTGATCGTCAACCTAATGGGTCGGCCTACTGAGCTACACCAAATAGTCCTACTCCGCGCACCAAGGTCGGCACGCCGGAGCCGTTAAAGCTCAAGCTGTCAGAAACTTACCCCTCCCTCATCTTCAGAATGACTTTCCACCTGCAAGAGTCCGACAACCTCGCCTGTAACTCACAGCCAACGTCTTTATTTTCAACACTGCTGACGAGTCACCACATCACGCCATCCCTGCGGAACTTTCGGCCTTCACGGAGATTCTACTGCGTACTTGCGGGCGTGAAACGCGGGACCGGTTTCGGTTGAACCATCGGGGCATGGTCCGGCCAGAAGGTGTGAAATCGTGTTTGTCGCCCGTGCGGTAGTTCCTTCAGCCCAACGGGGCGGCGTAGCAAAGCCCAAGCCAACCGGCCTGACTCAAGGAAGTTCACCCCATTTTCGGTTCGCAAGCCCTGAAGGGGCGTGATAAGCACCACCCCTCCGGCCTCGGCGACCATCGACGCGCGTCCCAGGGTGCAATTCCGCCCTTTCAACTTGAGCTACCCGCTTGCGCAAAGGCAAGCCTTGGCGCAACGTCGGTGGGACTTCGCGTTGATTCAGGAGTCCTACGAGCGCTACCATTGGGAGCATGGCGAACTTGAATATCCGAACCTGCCCGAGCCGGTGCACACGGGATTGCTCCTTCGGGCTACCCGCAAGGGCCATAGCATGGAAGCCGAAGCTCGTACATTCTTGCGGAGGCGGTATGAGGAGAAACCGGACAGGACTTTGATCCGGAGTTGTTGCAGGATTTCGTCTCGGGATTGTTCAAAAGCAAACCATCGCTGCTCACGGATGAATTGATCAGGGAGCTGCCGCGAAGCCCTGAAGGAAATTCCCATTGAGATCGGGACGATCCGCTGATCGCCGTCCCGACTCCGGTTGTGGTATGAATCGCCGACCGGCCTGTGGGAGCCTGGTCAGTCCGTGATGGATTTCAAGGGCCCACGGTCAGAAGAACGGCTGACCGTGGCTACCCCTCTTCTGAACGGCTGACCCGGCGTTCACGAACCCCAAGCCACGAATCTCGAACCCTGATGAGTCTGTTTGCCCGGATAATCTACGGCGCGCTGGTCTGGAAAGAGCGCCAGCGTGCCCAGTTGGCGCACCAAAGAATGGAGACGGGCTCCTCTGCCGCCCACATCGTTACCGGCAAGCGCGGAGAGACATTGGCCTACTGGTACCTGCGGCAGGCTGGATACACCATGGTCGGTCGCAATCGACCGTCGCAATGGGGCGGTGGGGAGTTGGACTTGATCGGCTGGGACGGACCAGTTCTGGCGTTCATTGAAGTCAAAGCGCGGCACTCGCCGGAAGTTGCCCCGGCTGAAGACGCTGTCACCCACAAGCAGAGAAGGCGAATCGTCAGAGCCGCCGAAGCTTACCTGCGGAAGCTGCCCACCCGGCCGGAGAGCTACAGATTTGACGTTATCAACGTTTTTTGGGACCAGGAAGCGGGATGCCAAGTCCGGTTAGTGAAGGACGCCTTCCGCGGGAAGTGTCCTGTCCCGCACAATTCTTTACAGTCACTTGCGGGTGAGGC
>DATJKY010000477.1:0-5133 GCA_035490955.1 Terriglobia bacterium
ACCAATACGAACGCGAGCGTCGAGGCTCAGTACGTGAACAGCCAAGGCACCAAGCAAGTGGCCATGACAAATAAGACGAACGTGGACGACCCCACGGTGCCCGAGCCTGCATCGGTGGCCCTGCTCGGCTCTGCGCTTTTAGGCGCGTGTGGCCTCTTACGTCGAAAGTTGGCTCCAGACCGGTAGGGGCACCTCTTGTGGGTGCCCGGTTCCGGGCGGCAGATCTTCGCGGTGGCGGACCGGGCGACCATAAGGGTCGCCCCTACGCATCTTCCCTTTTACTCCTTACCCTTCCATCTGGCACTTTAGTGCTACTGCCGTGGCACCCACGGGCTATTGTTGATTTCCAGCGAGATACTACTATCGAACTGTGGCGTGTGGTCCTTTTTCCTTTGTTCGTAGTGCTTTACGGTAAACAAAGGGCAGGAGGCCACTGCTTCGGAAAGGGGTAAGCCCCCTCCGGTCATTAGTTCCTAGTCCTTTTGCACGGAACCAAATGACAAAGAACAACGGACCAGGGACTTCCTTCAGTGAACAGCACTTCGGCACAATCTGAGCAATTCGTTTCAGATTCAGCGCGAGAGGGTACGGCAGGCCGTATCTCTACGGTGCCGCGCCTTTTTGACTGGTTGCTGTTGCTAGCTGCTTTGGGTTTGGCCTACGGAAGCACCCTGGTTCATGTTGGCGAAACCTGGTGGAACGAGCCTGATTACTCCCACGGTCTGTTCATACCTTTTTTGGCCGTGTTTTTTCTATGGCGCAAGAGGAAGGTGTTGGGAAGCCTGCCCGCGCGGCCCACTCCATTGGGGCTGGTGGTGGTGGTGGGTTCGCAGGTGATCTTTCTGGCTGGGTATCTGGGTGCAGAGTTTTTTCTTCAGGAGTTCTCACTGCTAATGTTTTTGGCCGGACTGGTGCTCTTTGTGTGGGGTTGGGGCGCATTATGGGAGGTCAGCTTCGTTCTCGCGCTCCTCCTGTTGGCCATTCCCCTTCCCGCCATCATTTTCAATGCTGTCGCGTTGCCGCTCCAGCTCATCGCGTCGTCGTGGGCAGAATCGATTCTTCGCTTCTGCCACGTCCCGGTCTATCGGGAAGGTAATATTCTCCAACTGGACCGGCAAATGCTGAACGTCACCGAGGCCTGCAGCGGCATTCGCTCTCTAGCGAGCCTGATAACGGCGGGGATGGTGGTTGGGTACTTCCTGCCGGCGCGCCGATGGCTGCAAGTGGGGTTCGTCTTAAGTACTATCCCTGTCGCTCTAGCCGCCAATGCCGCGCGCGTGGCCGGGACGGGTCTGCTCGGACAACACTTTGGAGAGCGATGGGCGACCGGCTTTTTCCACTTGTTCTCCGGGTGGGTGATCTTTGTGTTGGCCTTTGGCGTGTTATGCGTCGAATTTCTGTTATTGCAGCGTTGGTTTGGAATGCGGAGGTCCGGCGCGTAGCGCGTGGGCGTAGGGGCACCCCCTGTGGGTGCCCGCTTCCTGGCCGGGCTCTTTTACTGCTGGCCTTTGGGCGACCACAAGGGTCGCCCCTACAAGGAGTTCGGTGGTGAATCGGCGCCTGCTGATGGTTACAGCAATCGTCGTCCTGGGCTTGGTGCTGAGGGTCTGGCTGGCGGCTGCTCCCGTGATTCCACCCCACCAACCCCTGGCGGAGTTCCCGCGCCAACTAGGCGACTGGGAAGCACTGAAGGACGAAACGATTGACGCCGACACGTTAGCAGTGCTTAAGGCAAATGACTACCTGGTGCGGACCTACCGGAACGGCGAAGAAACTGCCGGCCTGTTTATTGCCTACTACCGCGCGCAGCATGCCGGCGAGAGCATGCATTCCCCCAAGAACTGCCTTCCGGGTTCGGGCTGGCAACCGGTGGAAAACGACCGGGTCTCCCTGGGTATAGACCCTAGTGGCCGCCCCGTCTGGGTAAATCGCTACATCGTCGAAAAGGACGGGCAGCGCACTCTAAGCCTCTATTGGTATCAGGAGAATGGGAGGACTATCGCGAGTGAATACTGGGGAAAGATCTATATGGTCTGGGACACTTTCCGAACCGGACGGCGGGACGGTGCCATCGTCCGAATCAGTGTTCCGATGGCAACGCGGGACGGCGACGCTGCGGCTTTGAATGCGGCTCTGGATTTCGCTCGGGCCAGTTCGCCCTACTTCTCGCGTTTTGTCCCGGATTAGGAGCCGAAACTCGAAACTGGAAACTGGAAATTGGAAACTGGAGGCGTTAGCTGCGAGCTTTCGGCCGTCAGCCTTCAGCCCATGACCCTCGAACTTTTGCTGCCTGCTGACCGCTGACGGGGCTTCTAATTTCGATTTCCCAGTTTCCATTTTCCAGTTTCGAGTTTCGAAATGAAGTGGCTTTTCTGGCTTTCGGTGTTGTTTATTGGCTATACCTACGCGGGCTATCCGCTTTGGCTCTACGTGCGCAGCCGGTGGCGGGCCCTGCCGGTTCGCTCAGCTCCTATCGTGCCCTCGGTTTCTATCGTCATGGCGGTGCATAATGAAGCCGAGGTGCTGCCGCGAAAACTGCGTAACTTGTCGGAGATCGACTATCCTCCCGACCGCTGTGAGATCATCTTCGTGTCGGATGGCTCAACAGATGGGACAAATCAAGTGCTTGGCGAAGTAGGGGCACTCCCTTCATTACGTTCAGGGCTGGCTCTTATGGGTGCGCAGTTCGTCGCCGCGCCATTTTCCGATGAAACACCTGGGGTGGCCACAAGGGCCGCCCCTACGAAGCTGCGGTCGCGAGTGCTGACGTTGCCTCAGCATCGGGGTAAGGCGGCTGCGCTGAACTGTGGCATCCAGGAGGCCAAGGGTAGCATCGTGGTCTTCACGGATGCACGACAGCTCATCGCGCCTGACGCCGTGAGGCGCTTGGTGGCTAACTTCAGCGACCGTTCTGTCGGCTGCGTGAGTGGGGAACTCATGCTCGCGGAGATCGAGGCCCCCGAAGGTGTGAAGAAGACCGCGGCTTTGCCGCCTGCTGTGGGGAAAGGCTCAGCCTTTACGGCCCGGCAGGCGCAAGAAAAAGGTAACAGTAAAGCATTTAGGCTCGGCGGCTTGCCGGAAAGCCGTAGGCTTTCCGCACAGCAGGCGGCGGAGCCGCAACACGCCGGAGGCGGCGGCCGCGTGCGATTTTCTCGCGATGCATCAGTGAATGGTGTTGGCGCCTACTGGAGCATGGAGAAGAAGATTCGCCAGTGGGAAAGCGCTACCGGATCCGTGGTGGGGGCTACCGGGGCCCTTTATGCAGTTCGGAGGGAGCTGTTGGTCCCTGTACCTGTTGGGACGATCCTGGACGATGTTTATCTACCTCTCCACGTCATCCGGCAAGGTAAGCGGGCCGTGTTCGAGCCGCGAGCCCGGGCTTACGACAACCTCGCCACAGGCGCGCGGGAGTTTCGGCGCAAGGTGCGGACCTTGACTGGCAACTATCAGTTGCTGCAACTGGCGCCCTGGTTGCTCACTAAAGCCAATCCGGTGCGCTTTGAGTTCGTGTGCCACAAACTGCTGCGGCTTGTGGTTCCTTTCGCTTTGGCCGGCATTCTGATTAGCTCCTTGTTCCTCGAAGGTGAGTTCTTCAGAGTAGCTTTGTGGCTCCAGCTCCTTTTTTATGGCTTGGCGACCTTGGCGATCTTCCGGGCTCGGTTCGGCATTATGTCCAGGCTGGCCAACTTGTCCCTAGCCTTTGTGCTGCTCAACACGGCGGCCGCAGTTGCCTTCGCCTACTTCGCGACGGGAAAGAAAGAGACATGGGCACAGTAAGGCCGGCGGTTGAGGAAGGCATCGATGCCGAAGGACGACCGTCTGCTTTCTTGATGATCGATAAGCTAGAGACGGGAGGAAGCGAGCGTCAATTTGCTCTGCTGGCAGAGAACCTGAAGGCAGAGTCGTTGGGGGTTAAGCTCGGTTGCCTACGGCGCACTGGGGCCTTTCTGGAGGGACTCGGCGAAATAGCGGAGTTTGGTCTGGGTGGTAGTTTCTTCACCCTTAAAGCACTGCGGTCTCGGATATCGTTGGCTCGACATCTGCGCGCCGAGAGAATCGCGGTTGCCCACTCTTTCGACTTTTATTCCAACCTGATGTTGATTCCCACAGCGCGGTTGGCAAGCGTGCCAGTGGTGATTGGAAGCCAGCGCCAAATCGGTGACCTGCTCACTCCGGCACAATTTTGGGCTCAAGCTGCAGCGTTTCGTTTGTGTGATCGAGTAGTCTGTAACTCCAACGCGGCGGCTGAGCGCTTGCTTAAGTGGGGCTTGGGCAAGCGTCGAGTGGTAGTCATCCCCAATGCACTTCCGGACGAAGCCTTCGCGCCAACACCTCCTGTGCTGCCCAGGCTCGCCGGTGTCGGGCGAGTAGGACTCATCGCACGCATGAACACCGCTTCCAAAGGCCATGCAATGTTTCTGTGCGCTGCCGCACGTCTGGCCCGCAAAGTCCCGAACGTAGAATTTCTACTGGTTGGGGATGGCCCGCTGCGTCCGAAGCTGGAGCTGATGGCCGGGAGTTTGGGACTCGGACACAGAGCGCGATTCCTGGGCGAGCGGCATGATATACCGGCTGTCCTGGCGTCGGTCGATATTTCGGTGCTTCCCTCTTCGTCAGAGAGCTTGTCTAATGTAATTCTGGAATCCATGGCGGCGGGAGTTCCGGTGATCGCGACCAACGTCGGGGGAAATCCCGACCTGGTGCGGGATGGGGAAACGGGTCTGCTGTTTCCGCTTGGCAACGAAGAAAAGCTGGTCGAGGCTATGGAACACCTGCTTGCTCAGCCGCAACTGCGAACCGAATATGGTCAAAGAGCCCGGCATCTAGCACGAAACGACTTTCGTCTGGATCGGATTCGCAGCCTGTACATGCAACTGTATAGGGAACTGCTGGGAGCCAAAAAGGCGCTGCGGAAGGGCGGGGCTTCAGCCCCGCCGCGACGCGCGCCCCACCCTCAACCCCCGCCCCTCTCCCAATGGGAGAGGGGGGACCGCGAAGCGGTGGGTGAGGGTGGGGCGGGGTTTCAGCCACGCCCTGTGCGAGTGGCAATCGTGGCGCCCTCAACCCGCTGGATCGGTGGCCAAGGCGCGCAAGCCAACCTGTTAGTGCGACAGTGGCAAGGGGATCGAGCTG
>DATJKY010000478.1:0-2809 GCA_035490955.1 Terriglobia bacterium
AATGTTGGAAGTCATGATGATGACGGTGTTCTTGAAGTCGACGGTGCGCCCTTTGCCGTCCGTCAGGCGTCCCTCGTCGAGAATCTGCAGGAAGATGTTAAAGACATCCGGATGCGCCTTCTCAATCTCGTCAAACAGCAGCACGGCGTATGGCCGGCGGCGCACCTGCTCGGTGAGTTGCCCGCCCTCCTCGTAGCCGACGTATCCGGGAGGCGCCCCGATCAGGCGCGCCACGGCGTGCTTTTCCATATACTCCGACATGTCAATGCGCAGCATGGCGCGGTCGTCATCGAAAAGGAATTCGGCCAGAGCCCGAGCCAACTCGGTCTTGCCGACGCCCGTGGGCCCGAGGAAAAGAAACGAGCCGATGGGCCGGTTGGGGTCCGCCAGTCCCGCCCGGCTGCGGCGGACGGCGTTCGAAACCAGGCGCAAGGCTTCGTCCTGTCCCACGACGCGGAGCCGCAGCCGGTCTTCCATCTGCACCAGCTTGGCCACCTCGCCTTCGAGCATCTTGGACACGGGAATACCGGTCCACTTCGAGACCACGCGGGCCACGTCTTCTTCGTCAACTTCCTCCTTCAACATCTGCCCGGCCTTCTGCTTGTCGCCCAGTTCCGCGTTCGCCGCCTCGAGCTGTTTCTCCAAGCTGACAAGTTTGCCGTAACGAATCTCCGCCGCCTTATTCAGGTCACCTTCACGCGTGGCGCGGGCTTCATCGATTTTGGCCTGCTCGATGTCACTCTTGAGCTGCCGGATGCGGGTGATGACTTCCTTTTCCGCCTTCCACCGCAGCTTCAATCCGGACGACTTTTCGCGCAGCTCAGCGAGCTCACGCTCGATCGAGCCCAGACGCTCCCGGGAGGCGGCGTCGTCTTCCTTGCGCAAAGCTTGCCGCTCGATTTCCAGTTGGGTCACCCGGCGCTCGAGCTGATCAATCTCCGCCGGCATCGAGTCAATCTCGATGCGGAGGCTCGAAGCCGCCTCGTCAATCAGATCAATCGCCTTGTCGGGCAGGAAGCGGTCCGAAATGTAGCGGCTGGAAAGCACCGCGGCGGCCACAATCGCCGAGTCCTTGATGCGCACGCCATGATGGACCTCGTAACGCTCCTTCAGCCCGCGCAAAATAGCAATCGTGTCCTCGACTGACGGCTCGCCCACGTAGACCGGTTGAAAGCGGCGTTCCAGCGCCGCATCCTTTTCGATGTGCTTTTTGTACTCATTCAAGGTTGTGGCGCCGATACAACGGAGCTCGCCGCGAGCGAGCGCCGGCTTCAGCATATTGGACGCATCAATGGCCCCCTCGGCAGCGCCTGCTCCCACGAGGGTGTGCAATTCGTCGATGAAGAGGATCACCTGGCCGCTCGACTCCTCGATCTCCTTCAGCACGGCCTTCAAGCGGTCCTCGAACTCGCCGCGATACTTGGAACCCGCCACCAACGCCCCCAAATCCAGGGCCACGATCCGCTTTGACTTGAGTGACTCCGGGACGTCGCCGGCGACGATGCGTTGTGCAATGCCTTCCACGATGGCTGTCTTGCCGACGCCGGGGTCACCAATCAGCACCGGATTATTCTTGGTGCGCCGCGAAAGCACCTGGATCACGCGCCGGACTTCGTCGTCGCGACCAATTACCGGGTCCAGCTTGCCGCGTCGCGCAAGTTCGGTCAGATCGCGGGCATAACGTTCGAGGGCTTGATACTTGGCCTCAGGGTTCTGGTCGGTTACCCTCTGCGAGCCTCGCACCGCCACCAGCGCCTTCAGAATGGCGTCGTGGGCCACCCCCAGCCGGGCTAGTATCCGCCCTGCCGCCTCGCGGGGCTTTCTGGCCAAAGCCAGCAGGAGGTGCTCAGTGGAAACAAATTCATCCTTGAACGGCTCCGCCTCCTTGAAGGCTTGATCAAACGCTTCCTTCAAGGCGGGAGAAAGATAATGATCCGTCGCCCCACCTACCTTGGGGAGCTGTTCGATGGCCTTCTCGGCCTCCTGGGCCAGCGCTGTCGGCGCCACGCCGAGGCGCGTTAGAATCGCCGGCATGATGCCATCGGACTGCTCCACCAGCGCCAGCAGAAGATGCACGGGCTCCATCTGTTGGTTGCCGAAACGACTCGCGATCTCCTGGGTCGCTTGCAGAGCCTCTTGGGCCTTCACAGTAAACTTATCAAAACGCGTTGCCATGGTTGTCACTCAAACGAAGTAGGGGTTCGGCATGCCGCACCCTTTGATTTCATTCCTGCCCGCCATCGAACAGGGTAGAGCTCGAAGAAGGTAAAAAAGAAAGCCGTGCCCTCCCCCTCCAGAATAGCACGGCTCGCCAGTTTGCCCGGTCGAGCCGGGCCCGCCCGGAGGTCTTCCGAACGCGAGCCCGGCTTCTCCCGAACAATCAGTTCTTGCTCGCCAGAATCTTGATGGTCTTCGGCTTCGCCTCTTCCTTCTTCGGAAGGGTCAGCGTCAGCACACCATCCTTGTATTCCGCCGTAGCCTTCTCGGCATCAACGGAGCTGGGCAAGGCAAAGGAGCGGGTGAAAGACCCGTAGGACCGCTCGACGCGATGGTAACTTTCCTCCTTCACCTCTTTCTCAAATTTGCGCTCGCCCTTCAGGTAGAGCGTGCCGTCCTCAACGCGGATCTCCACATTCTTGGGATCCACGCCGGGCATTTCGGCCTTCAACACCACGTTCTGGTCTGTTTCGTAAACGTCCACCGCGGGCAGCCAACCCGTCTGAGTCAGCTCCCCGCCGTCGCCAAAGGCGCGAGAGAACGTCTCATTGAACAACCTGTTAAACCGGTCCTGGGTAGCCAGTAGGTCCCG
>DATJKY010000479.1:0-16966 GCA_035490955.1 Terriglobia bacterium
GACCCGGATAGCGTTCTCGAACGCCTCGCGAGTGAGGATCTGGCTGGGGCGAAGGCCCTCCAGAGCCATTGCCACAGCGCGACGTCCACTCTCCTCGGCCACCGCCAGGCGGCGTGAGTCGGCAGCAGGAATGTTGGCGCAACCGCTCAGCGTCATGCCCAACGCTTCAGCCAGGCTGGTCATAGTTGAGGCTGTACCCATCACCATGCAATGACCGGCGCTGCGCGAAATGCAACTTTCGATCTCGCACCACTCCTCTTCGCTCAGTCGCCCGGCGCGCATTTCGCTCCAGTATTTGCGCGAGTCGGTGCCGGAGCCCAGAGTCTGACCCCGATACATGCCGCGCAGCATGGGCCCACCGGTCACCATGATGGCAGGTACGTCCGCGCTCGCCGCCCCCATCAACTCTGCCGGTGTCGTCTTGTCGCAACCGGAGAGCAGCACGACGGCATCGAGCGGATAGGCACGGATGCATTCCTCTACGTCCATGGCCATGAGGTTACGATAGAGCATGGTGGTGGGTTTCATCAGAACCTCGCCCAACGAGATGGTGGGGAACTCGAGGGGAAAACCTCCGGCTGCCCACACACCGCGCTTCACGGCCTCGGCAACCTGTCGCAAATGGGCGTTGCAGGTGGTCAGCTCGCTCCACGAGTTGCAGATGCCCACTACGGGCTTGTTATCGAAGACCTGCGAGGTGAAACCCTCAGCCCGCAAGTAGGCCCGGTTAGAGAGTCCCTGGAGGTCGTTCCCGCCAAACCAGTCCCGGCTGCGGAGTGCCGCTGTGTCGTTTTTGGCGGTCATGGTTCTCATAAAAACAGGCCTCACTTATTCTCTTATTCTCTCAGTGGACTGGTCCCAGTACCGCAGGCGGGTGAGCGGCGATGCGCGACGCTTCCTGGGTGCGATAGAAATGATTCAAGGGCACGCGGCCGGAGCCCACGGGGTAAGCCTTCTTAATGGCCTCGGTAACGTAGGCCTTGGCCAGAACAATCGCTTCGGCCAGCTGACGGCCGTGTCCGAGGTGGGCGGCGATGGCGGAGGAGAAAGTGCAGCCGGCGCCGTGGATGTTTTCCGGCTTCACCCGGTCGCCGGAGAAAGTTTGCAGGCCGGAACCGTCGGTGAACACATCGATCGGGCGTTCGAGATGGCCTCCCGTCACCACCACAGCGCGCGCCCCGAGCTCGAGCAGTTTCTGAGCGGCAGCCTTCATCCCTTCCAGGCTCTGCACGTTCATGCCGGTGAGAGCCGTTGCCTCATGCAGGTTGGGTGTGATGACGGTCGCCCGGCGCAGCAGATGGTCACGCACGAATTCCAGGCCCTGGGGGTCAATGAGGTCATACCCGCTGGTCGAGCGGACAAGAGGATCGAGCACCGCCGGCAGCGAGGCGTTTGCCTCTAGCACCTCGTGGATGGCGGCGGCGTTGGCACGCGTCGCTAGCATGCCCACCTTGAAAGCCTTGACGCTGGTGTCCGCCAGCAGCGCCCGCAAGCACTCCTTCAACACATGCGCCTCTACCGGGTGGACATCATCAACTCCTTGGGTGTTCTGGACCGTGATCGCCGTGATGGCCGCGACACCGTAGCAGCCGTGGGCGGCGAACGTCTTCAGGTCGGCAGTGATCCCGGCCCCAGCGGAAGGATCGAACCCAGCGATGGTCAGGATTACAGGCTCAGGCGTGTTTACGAAGTTCATCGCGCGGCGTCTGCCTTTTCAGGAGGCCTTTTCCGTTGCGAACGATCTCACGCGATTATTAGAATATGCTGGCTCGGTAGTCAACAGGAGAATTAACTGGTTTCGTTGTGGTGTCGGCGACGAGATCGCCTATCCACCTCATCGCTCGAACTCTCCTCTTGCGGCTGACGCGCGGCGAGTGGGCCCCACGGTGAATGGACTCAGGTGGTGGGCAGTCTTCAGGTTCGGTCCCCGGCTCTGTGAGTTGACCCAATGCACTCCGGCTGGCGCAGACCTTAGGTCTGCGCTGGTTACTTGCGTGATATGGGATCGCACACCTGAAGGCCTGCGCCAGCCCTAGAGCCATGTTATTTCGGAATCGGTCTACTAGCAGGCCAAGGCCTTCGCCCTTGAGGTTCCGGTTGTAGAACCGCGACTTGCCCCGGCCAACGCCGCTCCGAGGGTCGGCCCTACATCCATGGGGCAAAAAATGAACGAAATTCGCGACTCGAAGGGGTGTAGTCAAGCCGTTTATTTTCAGTGAGATAATCGGAGAAAACTGTTAAGTCTTTTGTTTTAAGTAACATTCTGGGATATCCCAATCGGCATTTCTGTCATCCTTTATTTTCAGTAACATCGTGGGATGTCCCTTCATTTTGAGTATGCTTAGGCGGTGCTTCCCTGCCCTGCGCTCCACGCCGGCGCAAAGGTTGGAACCCAAAGTAGGTCGTTTTCATAAGCCTGGATGTGCGCGCGTTGCATGGATCGGCTCCAAGCATTAAGTATATCATAGATTACTTACTTGTCAACAACAAAATTTGGGGAGCAGTAGCTTGGCGAGATCAGACCGAAGCCCCTGGCGCTTATGGTCAACAATTAGGCGGGGGCAACTAGGTTTCTCCCGGCGCCAGGATTGGCCGGGTGTGGAGCGATCCCCGATCCACGGCTGGATCGACAGCCCTCCGGCCGATATTACGGTCGCTGTCCGCTGCTGCATGCTGCCTCAGGCAGGCCGGACACACCAGGATGATGCTGGCCACTGGGTAATCGTCGATGCGCTGTACGTCCCAACCCTCGCGAATGGCGCGTCGCGCCTTGGGTAGCTTGGCATCGCAGTGCCAGCAGCGGCCCTTGCCCGTGGTACAGATGGCCTTCAACGCTTCACGAACATCGATGGGAAGCCGCTTGGCTTCTCCCAGGTTATTCACAATCGCCTCCGGCCCCCTTCAGGAATTGTTCCGCCATCGCTAAGAATTCCTTCGCCTTACGGAGTTCTTGTTCCGCAACTTCGCAGGGTATTTCAGCTCGGCGTCAATCGCATAATCAGCATCTTTCCGAAGCTCAAAAGCGTCGTTTAGCATGCGGCCAAACTCGCGTGGTAGCTCATCGGTCCGCGCGAACAACTCGCCAAACTTGATTATAGCGCCATCGTGGCTTTCGACCTTAACCCCGCGAGAAGCGAGCATAGCACGAGCAGTCTCAAACATTGTCCAGTACGTGCGGTTAACAGCGCCCGCGTCGACTCAGCGAGAGCAGCACCTCGGCATCTTTGAGTCTCTCGTGAGCACTCCGCAGGTGGGCGCGAACATCCTCGTTCATTCGATCGGAATCGAATACTCCGAGATAACTCGGGTGAAGTTGGTCCGTCCTTCCCTGTAGTCAGCTTCGCGAATGGGAGCGACGGAGATGCCCAGCCCGTGCTCCAGCCCGAGGTCGTAGGTCACGTCCCCGATGCGCTGGATCTCGTTGTACACGTTTTCGAAGTCCGACAGGATCAAAGCAACATCGAGGTCGGAGCTCTCCGGCAAACGGATGCCTGCATCAGGCCTAGCGTACGACCCGAAGACGTAAAGACCCCGGAAACGCTCGCCGTACAACTCGCTCAGCTTGTCATGGAGGGTGTCCAAGATCGGCTTGATTCGCTGTTGTGCCCAGCGAAACACCTCGTTGGCGCTCTGCTGAAACGCTACCGTGTCCGAGTCCGTGAGCACTCCTAGGGGCACCGCAGAGGAGTCTCTCCAGAACAGGTGAAGCAGCACTTCTCCAAGACCCTCAATTTTGCACTGCCCACCGATTCTCCCCCTTGCGTCCCTTTGTGACTCCACCCAGGCTACGCGGTCCTCTCCGAAGTGCCTGGAGAAGGACTGAGCAATGACCGCGACCGACTCCGGATCAGTACGCCAGTCGCGGAAGACCGCGGTCCAATCCTTGGATCCTTCCTTGACGAGCCGAAACTCCCGGTGGTCATGGTGGAATTGCTCAACACGCGCGGCAATTTCACGAGAGAGCGGTTCGGGCCAGTCCGGCCAGACAAATTGCGCGAACACGCCCCTTTCCGAGAAATGGCTCTCCACAGTGAAGCCTTGCTCCCTGTTTTCGATAGTGCGCAAGGCAGGCCCGATCACAGAGTGTCGATCCGGGTTGTAAGAGCTAAGAGCCTGCATCAGTGTGGTCTTCGGCATTCAAAGGTCGTGGCGCCCCCTCTGGGTTCTTCGGTCCGTAGACTTTTCCCGATGACCCGTCCGTTCTGCGGGACGTCTTCCACCCGGAGGAAATTGAGGGTTCCCAGTGGTACCTTCCTTCTAAAGAATTCCTCAACCTTTGTGACTCTCTCCTGCAAGATCATTCCCTTCTTCACTTGCTACTAGAAGCCGCTCGGGCCCCGCAATCCATGCTCCAGTCCGGCGCCTGACCCGGTGCGCTAGACGTCAGCGACCGCCGCTGGTCGTAAGCATACTGCCTACTACCTTCTGCTTACTGCCTACTGTCCCCTCTACGAACACCCGCTGGTGCTCCCGCAGTTCATGCAGCGGTAGCACGACCCGTTGCGCACCATGATGGCGCCGCAATCGGAGCAACTAGGGGCATCGTCTTCGTGGACGACTCCAGTAGGGTGGGGTTGGACGGTGCGCACCGCGTGCTCGGACGTTCGCTCGCTGGCGGCGGAGGAGAACTTCGCCGCCAGCTGGGCGGCGTCCGCTACCTCGGCGCCATTAGGGGGGGCGAGGCTTACATTCTCCTTCGGCTGCGCGTCCCTCGGGAGGAACTTCAGTGCCAGCCAGCGAAAGATGTAGTCCATGAGCGACTTTGCGTAGCCGATCTCCTGGTTACTGCTCCAGCCGCTAGGTTCAAAGCGCGTGTGGCTGAATTTGTCGCAAAGCACCTTGAGAGGCACGCCGTACTGCAAGGCCAGGGAAACTGCGGTGGCGAAGGAATCCATCAGCCCGGAGACGGTGGAGCCTTCCTTCGCCATGGTGATGAAGATTTCTCCAGGTAACCCACTGTTGTAGAGCCCGACCGTCAGGTAGCCTTCGTGCCCGCCCACCGAAAACTTGTGGGTGATGGCCTGACGCTCGTCGGGGAGCTTTAGCCGGACAGCGCTCGGGGTTCGGGATTCGGGTTTCGGGTTTTGGGCCTCGGACTCCGAAACGGGTAACGGATTGAGCCTTTCAGTGCATCGTTCGTTCTCGACCAGGTCGGGCTGCGGACCCGAATCGGAATTCCCGGATCCCGAACTCCGAGTCCCGGCAGCGTTGAGCGGCTGAGTGCGCTTTGATCCGTCGCGGTAAATAGCGATGGCCTTGATGCCCAGGCGCCACGCCTCGATGTAGGCGTTGACGATATCTTTCTCTGTCGCTTCCTCGGGCAAGTTAACGGTCTTGGAGATGGCCCCGGAGAGAAAAGGTTGCACGGCCGCCATCATCCGCACATGGCCCATGTAGTGGATGGAGCGTTTTCCGCCGGCAGGCTTCAAAGAGCAATCGAACACCGGTAAGTGATCTTCCTTGAGATGCGGTGCACCTTCAATCGTCCCATGCTGGTCGATATAGTTGACGATTTCACTGGCCTGCTGCTCGTTGTAACCCAGCTTCAGGAGGGCCAAGGGGACCACATTGTTAACAATCTTAATAAGCCCGCCGCCTACCAATTTCTTGTACTTCACTAACGCCAGATCAGGCTCGATGCCTGTCGTGTCACAGTCCATCATGAAACCGATCGTGCCGGTCGGCGCCAGCACCGTCACCTGGCCGTTGCGGTAGCCGTACTTCATGCCGCTCGCCAGGCACTCGTCCCAGATCTTCTTCGCCCCTTCCCACAATGGCTGGGGCACGTTCCGCGGATTGATGTTTTGCAGGGCGTTGCGGTGCATGGAGATCACGCCCAGAAAGGGATCTCGGTTGACAGCGTAACCGGCAAACGACCCCAACTCTGCCGCAATGCGGCTTGACGTCAGGTAGGCCTGGCCGTGCATGACGGCGGTGATGGCGCCGGCAAAATCGCGTCCGGCGTCGGAGTCGTAGGGCAAGCCGTTGGCCATGAGCAACGCGCCCAGGTTCGCGTACCCCAAGCCGAGGGGGCGGAAGTCGTGCGAGTTTCGCGCGATCTTCTCCGTCGGGTAGCTGGCGTTGTCAACCAGGATTTCCTGCGCCGTAATGATGATGTCGACGGCGTGGCGAAAGGCTTCGACATCAAACTTGCCGTCGGGAGTGAGGAACTTCATCAGATTCAGCGAGGCGAGGTTACACGCCGAATCGTCCAGAAACATGTATTCACTGCAAGGGTTGGAGGCGTTGATAGGAGCCGTCGCCTTGCAGGGGTGCCAGCGGTTGATGGTGGTGTCGAACTGCATGCCGGGGTCGCCGCACTGCCACGCCGCCGCGGCGATCTTGTTCATCAGCTCCCGCGCGCGGTAGGTCTCCACCGGCTCGCCGGCAGTGATGGTCTTCGTCGTCCAATCGCGGTCTTCGACCACCGCCTGCATGAATTCGTCCGTCACCCGCACGCTGTTGTTGGCATTCTGGAAGAAAATAGAACTGTAGGCATCGCCGTCAAGCGAGGCATCATAGCCCGCATCGACCAGCGCCCAGGCCTTGCGTTCCTCTTTGGCCTTGCACTCGATAAAGTCCACAACGTCCGGATGGTCGATGTTCAGAATCACCATCTTGGCGGCGCGCCGCGTTTTGCCGCCCGACTTAATGACGCCTGCAAAGGCGTCGTAACCCTTCATGAAGGAAAGGGGACCCGAGGCCACACCGCCGCCCGACAGCGATTCCAGGGAGGAACGCAGTGGCGAGAGGTTCGTACCCGTACCCGAACCCCACTTGAAGAGCATCCCCTCGGTCTTGGCAAGACTGAGGATGCTTTCGAGGTCATCCTGAACGGAGTTGATAAAGCAGGCAGAGCACTGCGGGTGACGGTAGGCCTCGGTCTCCTTCTTCACGCTGCCCGTGGCTACGTCCCAGTACCAGCCGCCGCCCTGTGAGCTGCGATGGTACTTGTGCCACAGACCGCAGTTGAACCAGACAGGTGAATTGAAAGCTGCTCTTTGACGAACGAGCAGGTGCGTGAGCTCGCCGTGGAAGTTCGCGGCGTCTTCCTCGGTGTGGAAATAGCCGCCCTCCACACCCCACCGGACAATGGTGTCCGCAACGCGGCTCACCAGTTGGCGGACGCTCGATTCGCGCTCCGCGCTTGTGAGCTTCCCGTGAAAGTATTTGGAAGCCACTATGTTCGTGGCCGTTATGGACCAGTCCTTGGGCACTTCGACGTTGCGTTGCTCAAAGATGGTCTGTCCCTTTTCGTTTTGAATGGAAGCGGTGCGCAGTTCCCATTCGATCTCATCAAACGGGTGAAGGCCAGGCTTGGCAAAGAAGCGCCTGACCGTAATGCCTCGGTTGGCAGCACTCTGGGACGAGACAGACGACTGCGCGCTCACAGGCGCCATCGAAACAGCCTCACCTTGTGCCATGATTCTGCTCCTCCCCTCATTTGATGCGCTCAAATTTGTCACAAGTCTACCACCCGACGACCCGTGGGACAACCGAGGACACGGTAGGGCAAGAACGTACCCGTCTTTCCAAATTCGGCACCCTTGGCAGAACCGATTTCTTGATGATGTTCAACATTCATTGCTGACTGTGGGTTCTTGCGAAGCCCCTGCTGACCCGGACGCCCGTTACACGAGTCAACGCTGGGCATCACCCAGAGCGCTCGACGGTCATCTGAAGTAAATATATGAGGAGTATATACAACTTGATTTATCACTGAGTGAGTAATAAACCTGACCAGCATACCGTGCCCTTTGAACCGCGACGTAGCCCTGATTTTTTCGGTTTGAGGTTGTCGGCCCGATCCCCTTCGAGTCACAGGCAACCGCGCTCATTCCGCCCCAGCGCGTCGGCTCCTGAGAGCGCAAACAGAAAGGTAACGCCGCAAATCAGCCATGTCAAGAAAAAAGTACAAGCATTTGTAGTTTTTTTTCGCCCCACCCCAACATATTGTGGCAGCAATGGCAAGCGGCCCTGACGCCCGGGCGAAGCCAACCCCCCCGCCTCCGGAGTTTGTATGAAAACTTCGGGCAAAGCGGCTTTGCCGCCCGCTGTGCGAAGGCCTGCGGCTTCGGTAGCGGGACGCCATCGCGTTGATTTCTAAGGCCTCTCTCCGCCTGGTGAACGGAAAGGCCTTTCCCCCCACCGCAGGCGGCACAAGCCGCAGGGGAAGGCGGTTTCATACAGACTCTTACATTAGCCCGGGGGGCAAAATAGCCGCTCGATGCCGAGAAAGGATCGGGCGTAGCCGGCCCTAACTGGGAGGAATCACTTTCAGGTTGGACTTGCTGAGGGCTTTGGCGAGCAGAGCTTCCACGGACTCTTTGGATAGTTCGCGCACCATCGCGATCTCATCTACGAGAAGCTGCCACGATCGATCGAGCATCCTTTTTTCACGGAACGACAGAGGCTTGGCCTGATTCAACACCAGAAGCGTTTTGAAAACTTCCGCAATTTGCTGGATGGAGCCGCTCCGCATCTTCTCGGAGTTCTGCTTAAACCTTCCCTTCCAGTCGTGCGGAGCTTTGCTGGAGCCGCTGTTCAGGTAGTCGATGACCGTCCCAATCTCCCGAGTCCGGGCGACACGGCGCAATCCGACGTTATTGACGTTGCTCATCGGCACCATCACTCGTAAGCCGCTGGAGTTGAGCTTCAAAAGATAAAACATCTCGGGCCGACCGGTCAGATTTCGAGTCGAGATCTGTTCGACCACGCCCACACCCTGATTCGGGTAGACGACTTTGTCCCCAATCTGGAAGTCCATGAAGTCCCCCTTTTCAGCTTAAGTTCTGGTGTGTCAGACTGTTATCTTAACGCGGTATGGTCCGATAGTCAAGAACGGATTTAAATACTCCGGCATTATCTTCCAGCCGTGATAGGTACTGTATACTTACTATCCACAGAGTTCATACTTGCCCTGTCGAGCCGCACCGCCAGCCAGAAATCGCGCAAGCTGCGTCGCCTGCTATACTGGTTCGGTGCGGTTAACTCTTTTTTTGTCCCTGACCGGCTTTTGAGCGCTGACATGGGGAGAGTTGAGAAGTTGACAGCAGAAGGAATCACCAGGATCTTGCGCCGGGTTCGGCGCGGAAGCCTCAGCGTGGAGAAGGCGGTGGACCACCTCCGCGATCTGCCTTATGAGGACCTGGGTTACGCCAAGATCGATCATCACCGGTCTCTTCGGCAGGGATTCCCTGAGGTTATCTTTGGACGCGGCAAGAGCCCTGAGCAGGTGGAAGGCGTCGTACGCCGGATGCTGCCACGCGGCCACAACATACTCGTTACCCGCGGCGATGCGGTCCTGTTCGAGCGCGTCCGAAAGCTGGACAAGCGAGCGGAGTTCCACCCTCTGTCGGGCGCCGTTGCGATTCGGCGTGACCGCACAATCCAGGGCAAGGGGACCGTTCTGGTGGTATCGGCGGGGACGACGGATATTCCGGTGGCGGATGAAGCGTTGATTACCGCCGAAACGATGGGCAACCGCGTCCAGGCGATCTTCGACGTCGGCGTTGCCGGCATCCACCGGTTGCTGGGTGAAAGTCGGCAACTTCGCCGGGCGCGCGTTCTCATAGTGGTGGCGGGAATGGAGGGCGCCCTGCCCAGCGTCGTGGGAGGACTGGTGGCGGTTCCCGTGATTGCCGTTCCCACTAGCGTCGGCTACGGAGCGAGCTTCCATGGGCTTGCAGCCTTGTTAGGCATGCTAAACAGTTGCGCCCCCAACGTTGCCGTGGTCAATATCGATAACGGTTTTGGCGCCGGATACCTCGCCAGCGTTATCAACCGCCTGTGATTTTTTTGTGCTAGAATCCGCGCAACGCTGTAGAATCAAACCCTGCCGGGCAGCAAATCTCAAGAAGGGAGTGAAGAACGGATGAAGCTGACAGCTTGGATTCTCGGAGTGCCTTTCTTGTTCAGTAGCCTCCTTTACGCGCAGGACAGCGCTCAAACGGCTAAAGCGGAGCTGATTAACACCAAAGGCGAGAAGGTAGGCAACGCCACCCTCACCCAGGTACAGGACGGGGGAGTCAGGATTTCACTGGTGTCATCCAACCTTCCGCCGGGGCAGCACGCCCTGCACATCCACGCCGTGGGCAAATGTGACCCGCCGGACTTCAAGTCAGCAGGCCCTCACTTCAATCCGTACAACAAGAAGCACGGATCGCAAAACCCCGAGGGTCACCACGCCGGCGATCTGAACAACTTTGAAGTAGGAACGGACGGCACGGCCAAAGTGGATATGCTGACCAAGGACGTGACCCTCGGCGAGGGCGTGAATTCGCTCTTTCATCCGGATGGGACCGCCTTGGTCATTCATGCTTCGCCGGATGACTACAAGACGGACCCCGCCGGAAACGCCGGTGCCCGAATCGCGTGCGGCGTGATTACGAAGTAGAGTCAGAGCAGCAAGCAGGAATGAAAGGGGAAGCGGGTTCGGATTGCGGAGCTGGGGTTTCGTCTTCCCGAACCCCGATTTCCGAATCCCATTTTCTTATGGACGATCGTACGCGGCTAACCGCGATGGTGAAGGCGGCGGGTTGAGCGGCCAAGTTGAGCCCAAGTATTTTGGACTCTGTCCTCAGCAAGCTGCCCCGGCAATCCGACCCCCACGTCTTGATCGGCTTTGACACTGCCGACGACGCGGGAGTGTATCAGTTGACGCCCGACCTGGCGCTGGTGCAGACGGTGGACTTCTTTACGCCCATCGTTGACGACCCTTACACTTTCGGGCAGATTGCGGCCGCGAACTCTCTAAGTGATGTGTACGCGATGGGCGGGAAGCCGATTTCGGCGCTTTCCATCGTGGGTTTTCCCAACACGGGTTGCGACCTCGACGTGCTGGAGAAAATCCTACAAGGTGGTCTGGCCAAGATGCAGGAGGCTGGCTGCTCGGTGATCGGCGGGCACTCCATCGGCGACGAAGAGATCAAGTTCGGCTATGCGGTGACAGGAGTCGTCAATCCTCGAGGCGTCTGGTCTAACGCCACAGCGCGACCGGGCGATTCTCTTGTGCTGACCAAGCGCCTCGGAACCGGAGTCATCAGCACGGCGCTGAAAAAGAATCGTGCCAGCGACGTTTCCCTCGCGGCTTCCATCGAGTCCATGCAGACCTTGAACCGCGGCACCAGCGAGGTCGCGCTGAGGTTCGAGATTCACGCTGCCACGGACATTACCGGCTTCGGCTTACTGGGCCACGCCCGGGAAATGGCCGTCGCGAGCAAGGTGAGCCTGGTGATCGATTCGGCGGGCGCCGAATTCTTGCCGGAGGCCCTGGACTACTCGCGGGAAGGATTCCTCCCCGGTGGCCTCAAACGCAACGTGGAATTCTTCGCGGGCTGCGTGATGTTTTCCGATGGAATCCCGGAGGAGACCCGGAACCTGCTCTTCGATCCCCAGACCTCGGGCGGTTTGCTGCTCGCCGTGGCGCCCGGGGACGGGCCCCGGCTGGTCCGCGCCCTGGGCGAGCAGAACATCCCGGCCAAGGAAGTCGGTAAAGTCGTCGAGAAGACACGACATCTCATCCTGGTTCGATAACCTCTGCTTGCCCTGGTGCGTGAGATTCCTAAATCGCGGCGATTCGGAAGAGGTCCGACCTCCGCGACTGGTGCTGAATCACTCGGCCAGCTCCAGAAAGAGATTGAGACCTTCCTGAATTCGCTCTGCCGCCCCGTTCTAGTGGAGGACGAACTTAAGCTGCTCGACCTTACCCCTGGTCAGTGGAGCGTAACACTCGAGCCACGTGGACTCGTGTTGCAGGCCTGGAACACGGGACGGTCGATCTTCCGGCGCATCGAGCAAATCACCTATCGCTACCGCGGCCGCCTGGGGGTCATTGTCCGGAAACCTGGCGGTCGTGAGCCCGCCACGCTGGAATTCCGCGAGTTTAATGCCCCAACCGAGCCTTCCGCTGAGCGGGCGGTGCGGCGCGCCCATTTTCGTCGTCAATCGCTGGCCATCCTCCAGGATCGATTCAAGGGCTGGCGGTTCGAGCGGGTCAGCAACCGTTCAGACCGCGAACACTCCTTCTCAGCCTGGTACACACGCGGCCTCATGCGCCAGGGAAGAAACGGGTGGGCATTTCTCGCCTTGAACGAAGCCGAAGCGCCGGCGGCCGGCGATAGCGCGCTGGCCTATGGCCTGATCTGGTTGGACTGGCTGCGCGGCCGATTCGAACGCGACCCAGTTGTGGGGCTGAAGCTGTTTCTGCCCGAGCTGGCCCTGCCCCTAACCTGCCATCGCGCCGCGTACTTGAACCGCCGCGCTGCCCAGATCGAGGTCTGGAGGCTGAACCAAGCGAGCCTAACGGCGGTGGACCTAAGCGACTTCGGCAACGTCGAAACGCGTTTGGCCCGTCGCCCCGCTGCCGATGAGGCGGCGCGAAGACTCGGGCAACAGCACGAAAGCTGGTTGCGAAAGTTGCTGGCGGAGGCCTTCAACCACGTCCAGCTAGTGCCCGAGCCGGCCGGCAATGGGTTCTCCATCCGGATGAATGGCTTGGAAGTGGCGAGGGTGGAAGAGCAGCTTGCGCCCCGCGTTTACTTTGGAACGGAAGGAAGATGCCGGCTGCTGGATGACTCGAACCAGGACGAGTTTCGCCAGTTGGTGACCTCTGTGGCGGCAGTCCGTCAGGCTCGAACGAGCGATCCCTCGCACGAGTTTTACCACCTCCAGTCCGAACGCTGGCTGGAAAGCCTTGTGGTGCGGGACGTCACGAGGATTGATCCCTCTTTGTCGCCGGACCATATCTACCCTCAAGTTCCGGCATTTGCCGCGGCCGACCGCGGAGTGATTGATATTCTCGGCGTGACACGCGGAGGCTGCCTGGCCGTTATCGAACTTAAACTGCAGGAGGAGATCAATCTACTGATGCAAGGTTTGGACTACTGGTTGCGTGTCAAATGGCTGAATGACCACAGACAGTTCGGCGAATTCGGTTATTTCCCTGGTGTAGACATCGCCGAGAGCCCACCGCTGCTCTATATCGTCTGCCCAAGTTTCCGCTTTCATTCCACCTTTGGAGCGATGGTGCGCTACCTACATCCGTGCGTTAAAGTCGTTCAGGTGGGTTTGAACGATGGGTGGCGGGAAGCCGTAAGGGTGTTATTTCGCCGATGGTTGAACGACGGCGGCTGAGGCGGCCCGGCCAATCCACAGATTACACAGATTTCACAGATTCAGAACCATTAATCCTTTGTCCTTCGTTCTTGACTCGTGGCCCATCGTCAGCGCTCGCTCGTGGGTATGCGAGCAAGGGGACAGAGAACCAAGGACAAGGGACCAGGAACTACAAACCAAGAACTAAGAACGAACTAAGGACAAATGGCAACGGACAAATCTGTGTGATCGCGTAATCTGTAGATTCAAAAGAGCTTCTCGGAGTCGAGGAGCAGGGTTACGGGACCGTCGTTCACCGATTCTACGTCCATCATGGCCTGGAACTGCCCTGTTTCAACGCTGATGTTCGAGCCCCGCAAAAGCTCGCGCAGCAGATCCAGGAACAGATCGTAGAGGCGAAGTGCTGTCTCGGGCGCCGCAGCTTTGTAGTAGCTGGGCCGTCGCCCTTTACGGCAGTCTCCGCAAAGGGTGAACTGCGACACACACAAGATTCCGGCCTTGACCCCAGGGCCAACCTCCAGGATCGACTTGTTCATCCTGCCCTGTGGGTCATCGAAAACTCGAAGGTTAACCGTCTTCTCCGCCAACCAGCGGGCGCTCTCCGGTGTGTCGTCCCCGGCGACGCCCACAAGGACAAGCAGCCCGGGACCGATCCGGCCCACTACGTGGCTATCAACACGAACTTCAGCTCGTTTCACCCGTTGCAGAACCGCGCGCATAATATCCGATCCACAGATTATATAGATTTAACAGATTCACAACCGTGAGGACTGTAAGGACAAATGACGAAGGACAAAAGGACAAATCTGGGTAATCTGTGTAATCTGTGGATTCTATGCGGCTCTATGCGCTCGCCATCTTCGTTAGCGCTTTCCTGCTGTTTCAAGTCCAGCCCGTTATCGCCAGACTGATCCTTCCGTGGTTTGGAGGTTCGGCTTCGGTCTGGATCATCTGTCTACTGTTCTTCCAGGTAGTTCTGCTGCTCGGATACTCGTACGGCCACTGGCTGATCGACTACGTTCGCCCAACGTGGCAGAGGCGGATCCACGTTGCGCTTCTTGCCGCGAGCATTCTCGCGCTGCCCATAATTCCCAGGGACGCCTGGAAACCTACGGGCTGGGAAGATCCCACACTCCGGATCCTTGGCCTTCTGGCAGCAACGCTTGGACTGCCCTTCCTCCTGCTTTCCTCGACCAGCCCCATCCTGCAGGCATGGTATGCACGTAGCCGGAAGGCCGTGGAGCCTTACAGGCTTTTCGCTTTCTCCAATGCTGGATCCATGCTAGGCCTACTGAGCTATCCCGTCGTCGTAGAGCCCTTTGTCTCCGTCCGGCGACAGGCAATGGGGTGGTCGTTGGCCTACGTCGCCCTGGTCGTGCTCTTGGCCTTTCTTCCCCGCAGCGAGGTTCGGGACTCGGAGCTCGGAGTTCGGGGCTCGGGAAAAGACACCAACCCCGAATCCCCAAATCCGAATCCCGCTTCCCCATTTCCCCTTTCCCCCGTTTCCCCTGCACTACCCGAACAACAACCGAACCCCGAATCCCGAACCCCGAACCCCGTTCTGTGGATGGCGCTGGCGGCCTGCACTTCAACCCTTTTGCTGGCCATCACGAACCACATGACGCAAAATGTGGCGGCAGTGCCCTTGCTGTGGATCGTGCCACTCAGCCTGTATCTGCTGAGCTTTATCTTGTGCTTCGGAAGCAAGCGTGTGTATCGCCGCAACGTGTTCCTGCGTCTTCTTGCTGTAGCGCTCGCGGGCATGGCCTGCTTGCTCTCACCTCAGTTTTTAAATGCCCGTTTGACTATCCTCATCCCGGCTTTTTCCGCCGGATTGTTTGTGTGCTGCATGGTTTGCCACGGTGAACTGGCGCGGCTGAAGCCGCATCCCTCACGCCTCACATCCTTTTATCTCATGATTTCACTCGGTGGTGCTCTGGGCGGGGTTTTTGTGGGCCTGGTGGCACCGCACCTGTTCCGGGACACTTTCGAGCTACAGGTGGGGACGGTCTCCTGCGCCATCCTAACGCTTGTCGTTCTACATCGCGATCCGTCGAGTGTCTTCTATCGCGCGCGCTGGCAACCTTCCTGGCTGCTGGTTCTAGCACTGGTTGTGGCGCTGGTTGCGAACCTCTTCTTCGGGATTCACGAGCAGATGGCTGAAGCGCGCGTGATAGTTCGCAACTTCTATGGAACTCTCCGGGTCATCGATCTTACCCCGCCAAAGATCATTCTGATCCAAGGCGAAGCCGTTCGCTCGCTCGAGCCAGAACCGGGAGAACGGAAGTTAATGCATGGCACCATAGATCACGGCTTGCAGTTCCTCGGAAGTTTGGAACGTCGCCGCCAGCCTACCTCGTATTACGCCACTAGCTCTGGCGTGGGTCTGGCGCTACGGGAGGCCGACGAGCGAGGCCCGATCCGGGTGGGAGTCATCGGCTTGGGCCCCGGCACCCTCGCCACCTACGGGCGGCCGGGGGACCATTACACTTTCTACGAGATCAATCCTTTGGTGATTCAACTGGCAGGAACCGAGTTCAGCTTTTTACGTGACTGTTTGGCCGAGATCAGCATTGTGCAGGGCGACGCGCGGCTCGCTTTGGAGCGCCAGCCGCCACAGAGCTTTGACGTGCTCGCCATCGACGCCTTCTCCGGTGATGCCATCCCCGTTCACTTGCTCACTCGCGAGGCCTTCGCCGTCTACTTCCGCCAGCTCAGGCCCGACGGCGTAGTGGCGGTCAACGTCAGCAATCGGTACGTGAACCTGCAACCCGTCGTCCTGCGGGCAGCGGAATCACTGGGCAAGCAGGCTGTGGTCATTGTAAACGCGGAGGACGAACAGCGGGCGATCTCGCGCGCCACTTGGGTGCTGGTGAGTGGCCGCCGGGCGTTCTTCGATTCGGACTTCATTAAGCAAGCGAGTGCTTCTCCCCGCGAGATCCCCGGCCTTCGGGTCTGGACCGACGACTATAGCAATCTTCTCCGTGTATTGAGGCTTCCATCGCCACTGTCCCTCCTCCGTTAAGCACCTGCCCGATAGACCCCATCAGGCAAGTCATGTATAGTGCACGCGGAGGCATTCATGCGCGTGGATCGTGTCGAAATCTCATGGGACGCGAACAAGCACAAGTGGTTGGTGAGGGTTCAAACCGGTGAGGAAGTTATTCGCCGCTACTGCACTCTGCCGAAGGACGCAGACGAACAGTCGCTCCGCACGGCTGTGGAGAAGGTTGTACAGGAGGAAGGCTACGAACCGGACCCGGCGCACATAACCTTTCATCGCTAGTGCTCTCTCATTTCGCGCAGGCGCACCGCGGCTGTCTCGGCGGTGATGTCGCGCTGCGGTGTAGCCAACATCTCGTAGCCGACCATGAACTTCCGCACCGTGGCGGAACGCAGGAGAGGCGGATAGAAGTGAGCATGAAGATGCCACTCCGGGTGCGGGTGGCCGTCCGTCGGACGCTGGTGGAAGCCCATCGAGTAAGGGAAGGAAACCTCGAACAGGTGATCGTAACGGGTGGTCAGGCGCTTGAGAATGTCAGCGAAGCCGTGGCGCTCCTCATCGGTCGAAGCATCCAGGCCTGTGATGTGGCGCTTCGAGATCAGCATGGTTTCAAACGGCCAAACGGCCCAGAACGGCACCAACGCTGAGAAGTGATCGTTCTCAGTTACCAATCGTTCGCCCTGTTGGCGCTCCAGAGCCAGGTAATCGCAGAGCAGGCAGGAACCATGCGTTTGCTGGTAAGCGCCCAGCGCGCCCAGTTCCTTTGCCGGTTCGTTCGGCAGGTTCGCATTCGCCCACATCTGGCAGTGCGGGTGAGGGTTGCTGGCGCCCATGATGGCTCCGCGG
>DATJKY010000480.1:0-4536 GCA_035490955.1 Terriglobia bacterium
CTTAGGCGCTCGGCACAAATGACCCACCGTTGCTCACCAGATTTGACCCACCCTCAAAGAAGCGACTGTCGTTGTTTTAGAAACGGCCGTGCACTCCCGCAAGCAGTCCCATCTTTCAATCCGGTCACAGTTTTGAGGTAAGGTAGCGGGTTCAAGCTCGGCCCCTACGTCGAGGGCGCCCCGAAGGGGAATCGGTGTCCCCTTCGAGGCTTGAGCTTCTGGGAGCAGGACCTCCCATGGCCCTGGGTGAAGATTGCCCAACCCCTCCGAAAAATCAACCCCCAGCGAAGATTCTCTGGCGGAAGCGCAGGGCACGGCGTCCGCGGAGCCGGGTTTGTTTGCTGAAAGGCTGCGAGCGGATTTTTCGGCCCCAGCAGCCGATGGCGCGCTATTGCTGTGACGCATGCCGCAAGGAGGCGCGCCAATGGAGGCAGTGGAAGGCGCGGCGACGCTATCGTCAGTCCCCGAACGGCAAGCAGAAACGGCGGGCACAGAGCCGCCGCTATCGAGAGCGCCGCAAGGTCGCACCAGAACAAAAAACCGTCACCCCCAGCACCGCGAGGGTCATCTCTACAAGATTTTTTTTCGTGCGGCTGCGACCGTCCCGGCTGCTATGAGGAGTTCCAGCGCACACGGCGATCGCCCTTGCAGCGGTTCTGTTCCCACGCCTGCCGCCACGCTCTGGAGCGGGTTCTGGAGCGGGAGCGGCGCTGGCGCCAACGACGCCACGGCCCGCCCTGGGCCCGAGTTGCGGCGAAAACGGCCCGATCCCTACGCCGATAAAACCCTGCCGATATCGTCCGGACATATTGCACTCGGTCTTTCCCTCTCGCTAAGTTCAGCCTGCGCACAACAAGGAGAGGAAGGGGGAGTGAGGACCGCCCAGGTGGCGCTTTGTTCTCTCTTCTTCTTCCATAAGGATGAAAGGCGTGGAACTGGAATTTCATCAACTCGCGCTTCGCTACGAGCGGCTGAAAGTGGTGCGACCGGAAGCCGAGCGGCGGCTCCTGGCTTCACTAGCCGAAGTCGGCCAGCAGGTCCCCATCGTGGTGCTAAAGCAAGCTGCCGAGGAGCAGTTCGTGGTGATCGATGGCTACAAGCGGGTGCGCGCTCTGCGCCGGTTGGGGCGAGACACGGTGGCCGCCGGTTGCTGGTCAGGAGAAGAAGCCGAAGCCCTGATCGCCACGCGCCTGATGCAAACGGCCGAGCCGGAGACCGCGCTGGAACAAAGCTGGCTGCTAGCCGAGCTGCACGAACGCTTTGGCCTGTCGCTGGAGGAACTGGCCCGACGCTTCAGTCACTCCGTCAGTTGGGTGAGCCGGCGGCTGGCGCTGGTCCACGAACTCCCCGAGGCGATTCAGGAGCGAGTCCGCCGCGGCGAGATGGGCGCGCACGGGGCGGCGAAGTATCTGGTGCCGTTGGCGCGCGCCAATCGCGAAGTCTGTCTGCAACTGGTGGAAGCGATCGGCACCACTCGTCTCTCCAGCCGTGACCTGGGAATCCTCTACACGGCTTATCAGACCGGCAACTGGGTGACGCGCCAGCGTCTGCTCGAAGCACCGCTGGTTTTTCTCAAAAGCTACAAGCTGGCCCAAGCCGAGCCCCCCTTCGAGCCGGGTCCGGGCGATACCCTTCGGACGGATCTGGAGGTCCTCAGCGCCGCGGCCCGTCGGGCGCACCGGCGGCTGCGTGCCGGCGTCTTGCGGAATCTTCCGGAAAAAGAGCGTCAGGACTTAGCCGGCTTGCTCGACCAAGGCCAGCGCGAGGTCGAACGCCTAGCCGAACACTTCCACCAGGAGAGGGGTCATGCTGGATCAGAGCACACGAGCGGCGATTCTGAAGCTGCGCGAGCAGGGGCATAGTATCCGCAGCATCGCCCGGGCCATGAAGGTGTCGCGGGGTGCGGTGCGCGACGTCCTGCGCTCCGCCACCGAAATCGTGCCCACCTTGGTGCGCCCGGAAAAGCCCACGCCCTACCGCGACCAGATTCTGGAGCTGTACGCGCGCTGTAAAGGCAACCTGGTGCGCGTCCATGAAGAACTCGTCGCTTCCGGTGCTCAGTTCTCTTATCAGGCGTTGACCGCCTTCTGCCGCCGCCAGGGCATTGGCCACGAACCCAAGGAACCCGTGGGAGAATACCACTTCCAACCTGGCCAGGAGATGCAGCACGACACCTCCCCGCACCGCGCCGAGATCGGCGGCCAGTTGCGACCCGTTCAGACCGCCTCGCTGGTCTTGGGCTTCTCCCGGATGCTCTTCTTTCAGTTCTTTCCCACTTTCCGGCGCTTCGATTGCAAGGTCTTTCTCACCGACGCTCTGCAATACCTTCAGGGGCCCTGCGAGACTTGCCTGATCGACAACACTCACGTCGTGGTGTTGAAAGGCACAGGCCGCGACATGGTGCCGGTACCGGAGATGGCCGCCTTCGCCGAGCGCTATGGCTTCCGCTTCCAAGCTCACGCCATCGGCGACGCCAACCGCTCGGCGCGGGTCGAGCGGAGCTTCCGCTACATCGAGACCAACTTCCTGGTGGGCCGTTCCTTCCGCGACTGGGCCGATGCCAACCAGCAAGCACGCGAGTGGTGCGACAAGGTCAATGCCAAGTTCCGCGACGATCTGAAGGCCAGCCCGCGCGAGTTGTTCGTCGTCGAACGACCCCACCTCAAGCCTCTGCCGGTCTGGGCGCCTCCCGTCTATCTCCTCCACCAGCGCCTCGTGGATCTGGAAGGGATGGTCTGGGTCGATACTAATCGCTATTCCGTGCCCGCCGACCTCATCGGACGCCACGTCGAAGTGCGTCAGACCAAAGACCAGATCGAAATTTATCGAGGGCCGCGGCTCGTCGCCACGCACCCGCGCGTGATCGAGCCCACCGGCCGCAAGTATCGTCTGCCTGAACATCGCTATCCGCGCGGCCAGCGGCCGCAACGCGCCGATTCTTCGTCCGAAGAAAAACTCCTTCTGGAAAGATTCCCGGAGGTCACCGAATACCTCCAGGCTCTCAAAAAGCGCACTCCTGGACGCGCCACGCTCACGCTGCGGCGCTTGCTTCGCCTGGTGAACGACTACCCGCCCGCCCCCCTGCTCGAAGCGCTTCGGACCGCCCTCGAATACGGACTGTTTGACCTGGAGCGGGTCGAGCGCATGATCCTGCGTAAGCTCGCCTGCGAATACTTCCAGATCCATCCGGGCCACGACGGAGACGACGATGACTGAGGAGATTCAACAACTCCTGAAGAACCTCCGCCTGCGCAAGATGGCCGAGATCATGGAGGGTGAACTGGCTGCCGCCCGCAAGACTTCCCCTTCCTATACGGATCTCCTGGCCCGACTGCTGCGGGCCGAGTGGCTCGATCAGCAGGAAAGAAGGTTGCAATCACGCATCAAGCACGCTAACTTGCCGGAGCAGTGGACTTTGGAGTCGTTCCCCTTCAAGCAGCAACCGGGCGTTTCGCGCCGCCAAATCCGTGAGCTGGCCGAACTGGAGTTTATTCCCAAGGCCGTCAATGTAGTGTTTATCGGGCCGACCGGAGTCGGGAAAGCCGGACTGGCGTCCGGACTTTTGCTGAAGGCTCTGCAGAACGGCTATCGCGGGCTGTTCATCCGCGCCCAGGACCTGTTCGACGAGATGTACGCTTCGATCGCCGACCGAGCTTCGCGCAAACTCATCCGGCGCTGGGCGCGCCTCGATGTCCTCCTGATCGATGAGGTCGGGTATCTCAATCTGCGTCCCGAGCAGACGAATATCTTCTTCAAGCTGATGGAAGAGCGCTACCGCCGCAAGGCCACGCTCATCACCACGAACCTTGAGTACGACCAATGGGCGCGCTTGCTCGGCAATAAAGACCTCACCGAGGCCTTGCTCAGCCGCTTGCGACATCAATGCCAGACCATCCACATCAATGGACCTTCCTTGCGCGAGCCCCAAGGCTAATCACCGCCCCCTACTCGCCACCCACCCACACCCGTGCCCCAACCGCCGATGCCGCAGCTTGTTCGGCCCTTCCAGTCACAAATTGGATTCTAAGTCGCGTTACCGAAGTGGGCCACTTTAGGCGAGCACGGGTGGGTTATTTCTGGTGAGCGGCGAGGGTGCGGACAGTGTCTTTCAAATCTTTCGCCGAAAAAGGCGAATCGCTTGGAAGAGTGATTCGTTGCGTATGTAGGCCGTTCAAAAGGAAATCGAGACGATTGATGTCTTCGCTGCGCAGTCGAAGGGCAACGTACTGCTCAACCGTTTCGGCACGGCCTAGTTTATTTCTTGCACCTATCCACAATGCTTCAGGCTTCTGCAATAAGCTTCTCCTTACCATTCACGCGCACCTTTATTATATAAGGCGTTAATGTTGGCAAATGTGTAACACCCGCGCCGCGTTTCACAGCGGCTCCTTTTTTGCAACCCCCTCCCGACCTAGGCGAGATCAACAACCAGGAGCGGGTGGCGTGTACGGCCGATTTTGAGACGGCCCTGAGCGGCTAGGTCACACCCAGTGGAAGCGGGCACCGGCCAGGGGGCTTCCACGCCGGTGGCTCCGC
>DATJKY010000481.1:0-1963 GCA_035490955.1 Terriglobia bacterium
CTGCCTGCACCTTAGCGAGGATACGGGAGGAGCTTTCGACATCACTGTGGGTCCGCTAATGAAGGCGTGGGGATTCTTTCGTGGCCAAGGCCGCGTCCCCAGCCCGCAGGAGATTCGCGATGTCCTGAAGCGCGTGGGTTACGGCCACGTTCATCTGGATGCCGAGCGGCGCACCATCCACTTTGACCAGCCGGGGATCGAGCTGGATCTGGGCGCTAAGGCGAAGGGCTATGCTGTGGACCGCGCCGTAGAGATCCTGAAGGAGAATGGTATCTCGAGCGCATTGGTTTCCAGCGGAACCAGCAGCATCTACGCGTTGGGCGCACCGCCTGGCGAGAAGGGTTGGAAGATCAGCCTGCGTAACCCGTTCGACGAGAATAAGGCTGCCGAGGTCGTGTACCTAAAGAACTTCTCGCTCTCCACCTCCGGTAATTACGAGCGATTCTTCAAGATGGGTGGGAAGATGTACTCCCACATCATGGACCCGCACACCGGGATGCCTGTTGAGGGTGTGCTTTCGGCTTGCGCCTTCACCGAGCGTACAACGGACAGCGACGGCCTGTCCACCGCACTCTATGTGCTCGGCGTCGAGGCCAGTCGCAACTACCTGGCTCGCCATCCCAATATCGCCGCCATTTTCTATCTTCCGTCAGGCGCGGAGAAAACCCTCAAGCGTGTGTCACTTCAGTCCTCGTCTTATCAACTTCCCCCAGGCGCGCTGGTAGAGATCCAGAAGTGAATGCTCTGTGCTATATACTGGTAGCTGACTTTGGACAGCATCGGCGGCAGTCGGAGCAGACGAGTAAAGCTGAGAGAATCTCCAAGTTGTCACTGCCCCAGCGCCCAAAGCGGATTCGGTCTTCACAGTCAAAGGAGGCCAGTATGCCGGAAACAAGTTCAAGCGCGCGCCCTAGCACTATGCAGCTTATTTTGGTTCCGTCGATCATCACCTTGGCCATCACAATTCTTCGGTTGGTCGGCGAGTTGCAGCATTGGCCCGGGCCCTGGTTCAGCACCACCGCGGGTGGCGGGCTAGCCATCATCGGCATTAGCTGGCTGCCTTTGATTTTCGGACCCTACTTTGCGTTCAAACTGGCCGGAAAGGGAGAGGGGCCGGCAAGTTCCGGTAAGTCTATCGCGTTCCCGGTCCTGGGGCTGGTGATACTTATTGCAGGTGGGTACGTGTCCTTCTCGGGCGCTCGCGCCCAAAGTCCATCAACGGTGATCCTGGGTTTTGTGATCGTGACAGCGGCCGGGGCTCTATGTTTCCCCGGCTGGGGCGCGCTTTCCAAAGCCCTTCTAGCTTACGGACTCGCTGCCAGGATTCCGGTGGCCATTGTGATGTTCTTCGCGCTCCGCGGCAATTGGGGAACGCATTACGACGCTCTTCCTCCGGGTTACAATGGGCCGACGGACCTTTGGCCAAAGTTTCTCATGATTGGCATTATCCCTCAGATGCTCTTTTGGGTACCGTTTACCATTGTTGTCGGGTCGCTTCTCGGAGCGATCGTGAGGGCCATTGCGCGGCGGGATAGGCCAGCGATGCAACCCGCGGCTTGATGAAGGGGCGATGGCCGCCATGCGGCCCGAAAGGTGGCTGACCCTCCGTGAGCGTGTCGCTAGACCCCTCAGGCCCGCCTTGCGCTCCAGAGTGCTCCGTGGCTGAAGCTCTGGAGCGTAGACGACCTATGGGCGGCGGGCTGGTTCTCTGCCGATAGACCCCTGCCCACTACTTCCCACTTAATGGACTGCCATTCTGAGGAGCGACGAAGAATCTGCTTTTGAGTTCGTTTAGCCATTTGTTATCGGCGTGGCGGCTGGGCGCCAATATGATCGAGTCGACGAATTCACTGTGGCGTTGGCAGGTGCTCACCGTCTCGATGCTAGTGCTCGGCTACGCAGGATACTATCTGTGCCGATCTGACTATTCGGTCGCGCTGCCCCTCATCATGGCCGAATTGGC
>DATJKY010000482.1:0-2966 GCA_035490955.1 Terriglobia bacterium
GATCAACTGGGAGCCTACGCCGAAGCCCGCACCCACTGGCGGCTTTACCTCGAGCTCGATTCGGACAGCCGCTGGGCGGAATACGCGCGCCAGCGACTGGAAGTGCTAGGCCAGGCTGTCACCAGTTTGTATCCCCCACGCTACACCTAGCTTAGCTAGCTAAGCTAGAAGGCTGAGAAAAGAGTTGTGGCGCGCTCCGGAAGGGCGGGCTTCAGCCCCGTCAAAGCGCGCCCCAACACCTTCGACAATTTGTCGCTAGGGCGTCGGCGCGGCGGGGCTGAAGCCCCGCCCTTCCGAAGCCCCTCCTTCTAGTATCCGAAATCTCTCCGAAAATCTCCCCTTGACTATTGACAGGAGCAGAGCTAGGATACTGTCGATAGTTGGGGCGAGTGAAGATGGGTAAGCCAACGGATTTGGTCCAAGGAACGTTGGATCTGCTGATCCTCAAAACGATTGCTCTTGAACCGATGCACGGCTGGGGAATCGCCCAGCGCATCCGGCAGGTGTCCAAGGAAGTCCTCCAGGTGAATCAGGGAGCGCTGTACCCGGCGCTGCACCGCCTTGAACAAGGCGGATGGATCAAAGCGAAGTGGGGCGAGTCTGACAACAATCGCCGGGCGAAGTATTACTCGCTGACACCGGCGGGGCGCAAGTATTTGGAGCGCGAGGAGGCCAACTGGCAGCGGCTGTCCGCGGCCATCGGTCTTGTCCTGGAAATGTCGTGAGGAGGCGCTCCATGATGCGTTGGACGTATAAATTTCCCCTTCGCCTGCGATCGCTCTTTCGTAAGGGCCGAGTGGAGCAGGAGCTGGCTGACGAACTCCGCTTTCACCTCGAAGAACTTACTCACGAGAACGCGAAAAGGGGCATGAAGCCCGAGGAGGCCCGCTATGCGGCCATGCGCGAACTCGGTGGCGCGGCGCAAATCAAGGAGGAATGCCGGGACATGCGCCGAGTGAATTACATCGAGAACCTGCTTCAAGACGTACGCTATGGCCTGCGGATGCTCGTCAAGAATCCCGGCTTCACCGTGGTGGCGGTTCTGACCCTCGCCCTGGGTATCGGAGCCAATACGGCCATCTTCAGCGTGGTATACGCCGTGCTCTTGAAGCCGCTCCCCTTTCGAAGCCCCGGCCAGTTGGTGAGGGTGTTCGAGGCGAACGATCGGGCGGGCATCCCTGCGGAGGGCTGCTCCTACGCTGAGTTCCAGGAATGGCAGAGACAGAATCACGTCTTCAGTGGAATGGCCGGGGTTACGGCACACGAACTCACGCTGACCGGGCGCGACGAGCCCACGGTGGTGCGGGTGGGGGACGTGACGGCGGACTTTTTCTCGGTGCTGGGCGTACCGCCTCTTGCGGGCCGCACGTTCTTGCCTGCAGATGACGAGCAGGGCGCGGCGCCGGTGGCGGTGATTAGTGAGGACTTGTGGCGCAACCGTTTCGGCACGGACCCTGGCCTGATTGGGAGCACCATTGATTTGGACAAGCGGTCTTTCACCGTCGTCGGACTGATGCCAGCCAACTTTAGGTTTTCATTTTTTGAAGAGGGTCCGAGCCGCCAGCTCTGGATCCCGATCGTTCAAGACCCTTTGTTCGGCCCGTGGACCAAGCGCCCGAACCAAGACGTTTTCAGTGTCCTTGCGCGGCTTAAGCCGGGACTCTCCGCGAAACAGGGCCTGGCCCAGATGGCGCCGTTCGCGAATCGGCTGGCGCAACGGTATCATCCAGGGGACAAGGGGCGGACAATTCGTTTCGCCTCCCTTCGGGAGGCCGTGACCGGCGACGCTTCGGACCCGCTCCTCGTGCTGCTCGCCGCGGTCGGGTTGGTGCTTTTGATCGCGTGCGCCAACGTGGCCAATCTCCTTCTAGCACGTGCAACTTCCCGTGCTAAGGAATTCGCGGTAAGGGCTGCATTGGGCGCAGGTCGAGCCCGAATCCTGGGTCAGTTACTGACCGAAAGCGCCGTGCTTGGTGTTGTCGGTGCGGCGCTTGGCATCGGCCTGGCTTACTGGGGTGTTCAAGGGTTGAGCGGATTGCTGCCGCTGAGCTTTCCTCGTGCGGATTCTATTCGGGTGGACGGGTCGGTGCTTGCCTTTGCTCTGGTTCTTTCCCTTGGGGCAAGCCTCTTGTTCGGCCTGGCGCCGGCCCTTTTCGCTGCCGATGTGCGTCTTCAAACGACCCTTCAGGAGAGCGCCGGGCGCCCGGGCGAAGGAAGGGGACGCCGGCGAGCGCGCAATCTTCTGGTCACAGCAGAAGTGGCATTGGCGATGGCGTTACTGGTGGGCGCGGGCCTGCTCATCCGCAGCTTTGCCGCCCTGATGTCCGTGAATCCCGGTTTTGAGACGAGGAAGATTCTGAAAGCGGAAGTGTCGCTGCCACAGTTTCAGTATTCAACTCCACAGCAGTGGGTGGCCTTTTCAGATGAGTTGTTAGCGCGGCTTCAAGCTGAGCCGGACTTACAGGATGGCGCGATGGCGGCTCCGCTGCCAGTGGCGTACCAATGCGTGGATTTGCCCTTTTCCATCGTCAATGGCCCTCCCTTGCCGCCGGGAAGGAGCAACACTGCCCACTATGTTGCGGTCAGCCCGCAATACTTCCATGTCATGGGCATTCCGCTCCTGCGGGGCCGCCCTTTCAGCTCGCAGGATGCGATGTCGATGCCGCGCGTCGCAATCATCAGTGCTGAGCTTGCCCGGATCTACTTTCCGCATCGCGATCCCCTAGGACAGCAGCTTATCTTCGGATTTCCACCCGACGGCGATGTCAAACGAGAAATTGTGGGCGTGGTCGGCGACGTGCGTGACGAGGCCCTCAATAAGATGCCCGGGCCCATGATGTATGTGCCGTTCGCCCAGGCACCGTTCTGGGGCGGGCTCCTGGTGATCAAGACATCGTCTGACGCTTCCACCGCCGCCCGCGAGATCGCGGCCAAGGTGCATGAAGTGGATCGCGATCTGCCGGTGA
>DATJKY010000483.1:0-7135 GCA_035490955.1 Terriglobia bacterium
GTACCGCGAGGCGGGGTTCGTGCAGATCAGCGCGCATCCCGTGCCGACGGGTCCTCACACAGTGGTGGTCGGTCACGCTGGCTAAGTCCCTCACCTCAGCCTGTCGGGGAGCGGGCCGGCGTCCGGAAACACGATTAGCCCACGTGCCCCTTGGAAGGATGTTTCAACGCTGCAGAGGCTTCGCGCATCTAATGTGAGATGCCGAAGACCCAAATCGGTCGCCGTCAGTTCTGTGCCTCTCGAACCCTCGCGTTCTGCGTTCTCTTTTGCGCCGCCGGGTTGGCGCGGGCCCAGCAAGGGACCCCTTCCGCGCCGCAGGCGCCTTCGAACGATAATTCCAAACCCTCAGCGTCTGACCCACTGACGAACGATCGCATTTTCGGAGTGATCCCTAACTACAGAACGGTGGAGGATCCGACCCGCCGCATCGCACCTTTGACCACCAAGCAGAAATTCAGGATCGCTGCGGATGACTCGTTTGACTACTACGCGTATCCCATCGCGGCCCTCTTTGCAGCGGTCGGTCAAGCCCAGAACAGCCCCCAGTCCTGGGGTCAGGGTTGGGACGCTTATGCAAAACGATTCGCGGCGCAGTTTGTCGATCAAACCGACGAGAACATGATGACCGAAGCCGTAGTGCCGTGGCTGGTGAAGCAGGACCCGCGTTATTTTCGCATCGGACAAGGCAGCTTCTGGCACCGTACCGGCTACGCTGTAAGCCGGATTTGGGTCACACGCACAGACGCAGGCCACAAAGCCTTCAATGTTTCCGAGATTGCCGGAGCTGGAATCGCAGCGACGATCTCGAACGCCTACTACCCCCAAGATAGCCGCGGTGTCTCGGATACGTTCAGCCGCTGGGGCATCTTCGTTGGCGAAGACACAGCGTTTAATATCCTCAAGGAATTCTGGCCCGACATGCGTCACAAGATCTTGAAGCGGTAGGGGATTGGCCGATCATCGCAGGCATCGCAAACTATCGCGACCTTCCTTGCCCCTGCCGCATGCTGTGGTTTACCATGGGAATGCAATGTCTCAAGTCAGACTAGCCACGAAATTGCCGGTTCTCGCAGCACGGTCGGTGCCTGCCATTGTCGACGCTTTTGGCCGGCGCCTGCGCAGCCTGCGCGTCTCGGTAACCGACCGGTGCAATCTCCGCTGCCAGTACTGCATGCCGGAGGAGGAGTACATCTGGCTGAAACGGGAGGACATCCTCAGCTTCGAGGAGATCGATGAACTAGCCGGCATCTTCACCGAGCTGGGAGTGGAGAAAGTACGCCTTACTGGCGGTGAGCCGCTTCTGCGCCGCGACCTGGCGCAGTTGGTCCGCCTCCTGGCAAGCAACGAGCGTGTCCGCGATCTGGCACTTACCACCAACGGTATTCTCCTGGCGGCACATGCCCGCTCCCTGCGCGAGGCGGGCTTGGAGCGCGTGACCGTGAGCCTCGACACCCTGCGGCCGGAGCGCTTCCGACTGCTCGCCCGCCGCGACCTGCATGCTCAGATTCTGGAGGGCATTGCCGAAGCCCGCCGCGCGGCCTTTAACAGACTCAAGATCAACGCCGTCGTCATGCGAGGCTTTAACGACGACGAACTCGCCGACCTCATCGAATTCGGACGCGCTTTCGATGCCGAGGTACGCTTCATTGAGTACATGGATGTCGGTGGAGCTACTCGTTGGTCCGTGGGCCAGGTCGTGACCTGCTCCGAGATGCTCGATCGCCTTGGCCGGCATTTCGGGGGCGTCGAGGCCCTACCGGCAAGGCAAGGCCCGGCGCCGGCTGCGCGTTACGTCCTCCCGGACGGAACCACGTTCGGAATCATCGCCTCCGTCACCCAACCGTTTTGCGGGGCCTGCGACCGCGCCCGGCTGACGCCGGACGGTGTCTGCCTGCTCTGTCTCTACGCGAGCGAAGGAGTGGACCTGAAATCCCTCCTGCGGAGCGGTGCCCCTCGCGAGGAGATCGCAACCAGGATTGCCACCGTCTGGCGGGGTAGGAACGATCGTGGCGCAGAGGAGCGCCAGGCCCTCGGGTCGCGCGGTGCGCTTTTCCAGGTTGAGGACCTCCGTAAAGATCCACACCGGGAGATGCATACGCGAGGTGGGTAACCGATTTTGGATTGCGCTTAAAGGCGAGTGGCGCTTGCTGTGAGGCGGGTTTTCGAATTTCGCGCTTCGCGTCTGAGGACGGATGCCAGATAGATACTTCAACCGCAACGAAGCCCAGGAACTCTTGCCTGTGATTACCCGCGAGCTCGAACAGGTTCGCAGGCGCAAACAGACAATCGATCAACTGGAACACGAACTGGCCCAAGCCGCAGCGCGGATCATGATGGTGGGTGGCTCGATACCCAACCACGAGGAACTGACGAAGAAGAGAGCAGAGAGCCTGCGTCTCACGGCCCAACTCAAGCAGGCGATCGACAGGATCCAGGAGACGGGGTGCGTCGTGAAAGACCTTGACGAAGGGCTGGTAGACTTTCCCAGCCTGCTCGACGGGCAGGAAGTGTACCTGTGCTGGAAGCTGGGTGAGGAGTGCATCGCTTACTGGCACGGCCTGGAGGAGGGCTTTGCCGGCCGCAAACCTCTGGACAAATCCACCCCGGAAGACGAGAGTCCCCCCGACCGAGTCCACTGATTTTGGATTTCCGATCTCGGATTTTGGATAGAGACGGCGGTTGCGAGTGGTTGCTGTTAGCTGTTCCGACAGCAGAGCACGGACGATGGGCTCTGGACCCTCCCCCACTTCGACGAAATCCGAGACGACAGTGAACTTGACCCGGACATCGCAGATCGAAGCTGGCCAATCCAAAATCCAAAATCTAAAATCCAAAATGGCAGAGGCTGCCACGGAAATCGTTCGCCGCTTGCGTGCCGAGGGGTTTCAGGCGTACCTGGTGGGCGGGTGTGTGCGCGACCTGGTGATGGGCCACGAGCCCGCCGACTATGACGTGGCCACCGACGCCACCCCCGAGCAGGTCCTGGGTCTCTACCCTGGCAGTCTGACGGTGGGTGCTCACTTCGGTGTGGTTGTCGTGCTCCAAGCCGGTGGCCCCATTGAAGTCGCAACCTTCCGCAGCGACGGGCGCTACGCGGATGGCCGCCACCCGAGTGAAGTCCGCTACGCGAAGACGCCACAGGAGGACGTGCGACGGCGCGACTTCACGATCAACGGCCTGCTGTACGATCCCATCGAAGACCGCGTCCTCGATTACGTCAACGGCCAGGCTGACATCCGCGGGCGCTCGATTCGCACCATCGGCGACCCTTTCGAACGTTTCGAGGAGGACTACCTCCGCATGCTCCGCGCCGTGCGCTTTGCGGCCCGCTTTGGATTCACCCTCGATCCCGCCGCGGTGGAGGCTATCCGCCAGCTCGCTCCCCAGATCCAGGACACAAGCGCGGAGCGCATTCGCGACGAGATTCTGAAGATTCTCACCGAAGGCGGCCCGCGCCGGGGATTTGAGCTGCTAGATGAGACAGGCTTGCTTCGGGAAGTATTGCCTGAGATCAAAGCCCTTCAGGGTGTTGCGCAGCCGCCGCAGTTCCATCCCGAAGGCGACGTTTGGGTTCACACCATGATGATGCTCGACGGCCTGGGCTCCCCTACGCCGACGCTTGCCCTGGGCGTGCTACTGCACGACGTCGGGAAACCGCCCACCTTCACCGTCCGCGAGCGCATCCGCTTCGACAACCACGTGGAAGTGGGCGCCAGGATGGCCCAGGAGATTTGTCACCGTTTGCGGCTCTCTTCTCGGGAGAGGGAGCGCGTGGTAGAGTTGGTGCGGCACCATCTCCGCTTCAAGGATTTCCCGCGTATGCGGCGGTCGACGCAGTTGCGGTTCCTGCGCATGGAAGGCTTTGACGAACACTTGGAGCTGCATCGCCTGGATTGTTTGGCGAGCCACCGAGACCTCACCAACTACGAAATGGCGCGCCGCATGCTCGCGGAGACACCGGCCGAGCAGATCAAGCCCCAGCCACTGCTGAGGGGAGATGACCTCATCGCCCAGGGCTACAAACCGGGCCCAGTCTTCAAGCAGATCCTACAGGCGGTCGAGGACGCGCAGTTGGAAGGAAGCATCCAAAGCCGGGAGCAGGCGCTCCAGCTTGTCGCCGAGCAGTTTGGCCTAGTCTAGAGCCTTCGCTCTGTAATCACCCCGTACATCTCCGGACGCCGGGCGGCCATGCGGTCGAACTCATACCGGCCGGGGACGCGCACGACCCGATTCCGGTCAGCTGCGGCGAGCTCAACTTCGGCGCTGATGATTGTCTCCTCGGTTTCACCGGCTTCAGCCAGGACGCGGCCCTCGTAATCAATAATCTGCGAGTGCCCTATAAACCGGAAGCCGCGCTCTTCGCCTACGCGGTCGGCGGCGACTACCAGCATATGGTTCTCCGTGGCGCGGACCTTGCAGGTGTGGGCCCAAGCGTCGGAACCGGCAGGCCAGTTGGTGGGGATCGTCAGGAGCTGCGCGCCCTTGAGCTTGAGCACGCGGCCCGACTCCGGAAAGCTACAGTCGAAGCAGATGTTGATGCCGACCTTGCCGTGCGGGGTCTCGAAGACAGGGAAGGGCTTATCGCCCAGGGCGTCAAAGCGGTCGACGCCAAGGCAGAGTAAGTGCACTTTGCGGTGCGTGCCGAGAATCCCAAGGGGCGTGATGACGGCGGCGGCGTTGTAAATCTCCTCGCCGTCGCGCTCCAGCAACCCCACCACGGCCGTGCAGCCGAGGTTGCTGGCGGCCTCGGCGATCCTCTCTGTCGACGGCCCGGGGACGGTCTCGGCTTCGGGCCAGGCCTCCTCGCGGCTGTTAAAGCAATAACCGCTAAGCGCGCATTCAGGGAAGACCACAATCCCGGCTCCAGCCCGAGCGGCACTGTCCAGATTCTCCAGAATCATTGCCAGGTTGCGCTCCTTGTCGCAGATCTTCACGTCCATTTGCACAGCAGCGATTTTCATTGGACTCCTCGCGATCCAGCGGTTAAGCTCCCGCAGTGATTCTAACAGCGGTCTGGGGAATGCGGAACAACATCTCAGGCTTCGCGCTCAAGCACCGTCGACCTCGCGCCTGCCATTCCCCTCGTAGCGGCGGGCTTTAGGCCGGCATTGCTTTCGTAAGTCCAGTGCCGCAGCCGCAGACCCTGCTACAATCAGTGGCACCATGGGAATCGATTGGATCCGAGAGCATTGTTTGTCTCTGCCCCACACGACTGAACAGATTGTCTGGGAGGACCATCTCGTCTTCAAAATAGGGGGCAAAATGTATGCCATCTCGAGCTTCGAACCCACAGAAAACTGGCTGTCGTTCAAATGCACTGAAGAGGACTTCGCCAGCCTGGTGGAGCAGCCCGGCATCATTCCCTCGCCTTACCTGGCGCGCGCCAAATGGGTATCGCTACAAAGCGAAAGTGCTCTGCGACCCGCCGAGGTCAAGCGGCTGCTTCGCCAGTCATACGATCTCGTCTTAGCCAGGCTGCCCAAGAAAAGCCGAGATGCTCTCAGCAAGGTGGTGTCTAGTAGGCGCAAGAAAAGCTAGCCTTTACCACGTGAGGTTCCGAAATCCCTGTTCTTCTGCCCGGTACTCGACATAGAAGTTAGTTAGGAGCGCAGAAGGTGGATATGGCTCCCCGGGGGCCCGCTTCGCGGGACTTTGCTGTCGTGACTAGAGACCTGGCGTTCCAACTACGCAAGGACGGACGCAGGAAGTCGAGCGAAACCCCAATTTCTATGTCGCGCGCGCACCCTCTTCTACTTGTGCCTGCCAGCTTGCTTTCGTCATTGGCGTGGATTAACCTGATCTGTCCGATAAATTCACCGAGGACGCCCCACGACTGCGGCGGATCACTCTGAGCCTCTAAGCACAGTGACCCGTCGCAAGAGTCGGCGCCGCAACAGGAATCCATCTTTATAAGGAGGCACGATGTCAACTTCAACCGCTGCAAAAGGAGGAGTCATGCCGTTTTCGCTTCCCGCGTTGCCGTACGCTTCTGACGCCCTGGAGCCTTCCATTGACAAGATGACGATGGAAATCCACCACGGCAAGCATCACGGGACGTACGTTACCAATCTCAATAAAGCCTTGGAGTCGGCGCCGGAGCTGGCCTCGAAGAGCATCGAGGAACTCCTGGCCAACAACTGTGCCATTGTTCCAGAGAGCGTCCGTACGATGGTCCGCAACAACGGCGGCGGCCACATTAACCACTCCATGTTCTGGCAGATCATGGGACCCAGCAAAGGCGGCCCACCGAAGGGGAAGGTCGCCGACGCCCTCACGAGCACCTTTGGAGGTTTCGATCAGTTCAAGGAGAAGTTCACCGCTGCCGCTACCGGGCGCTTCGGCTCAGGCTGGGCATGGCTGGTCAGGGTCCCGGGCGGCAAGCTGGAAATCTATTCCACCCCCAATCAGGACAGCCCGGTGATGGAAGGCAAGTATCCCGTCATGGGCCTGGACGTCTGGGAGCACGCCTACTACCTCAAATACCAGAATCGCCGGCCGGAGTACATTGCCGCCTGGTGGAATGTGGTGAACTGGATTGAGATCGAAAACCGGTTTACCAGCGGGAAATAGAGGGCAGAAACGGGGCGCACCCTGTGCGCCCCCCAAACTCTGCGGGTTGAGCCCTTTAGGCAGCCTTCGACGGGGCTTTAGGGGTCGCCGGACCGGTAGAACCTTCCAAAAGAGCTGCCAAATCGTGCAGTTCCTGTAGACCGATCGCTTCCAAGCGGCTCACAATGTATCGTTCGGCTGCATCTCGCGACCACCACCACTTGAATTGGGGGGCCGCTCTCTCACAGAACAACTCATAAATAGGCCGAAAGTCTTCGTTTGAAGTCATGTCCAGTGCGGCAATTATTTTCCTCTTCAGAATGGTTTTCTGGAGGAATATTGAGGAATATTTTTGTATCTTCGATAGCCCGAAAGATAAACGCTTCCTTCCCGCCGACCCTTCGACGCTTTCTATCGTACTTTTTTCAGCTAGCGAAAATGATATAGCCGTCCGGATACCGCGAGTGCCACTGTGACGGCCAATTATGCACAATTCGGTCCAGATACAAGAGCGTACACGTTCTTATATCGGGGGTGTCGCCGATTATTACCTCGGGTTTGCAAACCCTTGCCACGTAAAGTGAAT
>DATJKY010000484.1:0-10676 GCA_035490955.1 Terriglobia bacterium
TCCTTGTGGTCCGGGCCCGCCCTTCGCAGCCACTTCACGAAACGCGGGGCGTACTGATGCGCTATAATTGGCGTGCGTGATCGCGCCGGCAGAGAGAATGTAAGCTGTTTATTCGTGCGGGGAAGTAAGGAAGGAAAGCCATGCGCAGAATTCGAAAGACAGTCATCACTGACGCGGCGCAGCGCCGAGTGGCTGTCCAGATCGATTACAACGACTGGCTGAGGATTGAGCGTTCACTCAATTTGCAGGATGAAGATACCGAAATCGCCGATCTGTCTCGCTACGATGGGGTGATCTGTCTGACAGAAGAGCCACTGGCCTACCAAGCGCGCATCCGGAACGAGTGGTCCTGAAGAAGGTCCTCGACACAAACGCTATTCTCTACCTTCTCGGCGGTAAGCTGGCACAACCTCTTCCGACCGGTGCGTATTTTGTCTCAGTCATTTCCGAAATGGAGTTGCTGTCTTACCCTTCCCTGGACGAAGCCGCTTTGAATCAGGTCCGCGCTTCCTCTCGGATGTCACCGTGGTGGAGCTAGCGAGCAAGTCAGAGAACTGGCTATCGGGTTACGGCGGCGGCATATGCTGAAGCTTCCCGACGCGATTGTGGCGGCAACCGCCTTGAGTCTTCAGACACAACTGATAACCAATGATGTAAAACTCTTGCGCGTGCCGGAGCTCGCCTGCGAGCGCCTTGAACTCAAGGAAGGCCGGTGACGAGTGACGAGCACACCGATGAAGTTGAACCCCTTAACCTGGATCAAGTACTCGGTGGCCATTGTTCTCGGCCAAGCCCTCTACTTCAGCGTGGCTCCCTATTTGCCGCCGGCGGCGCGACATGAGCGTTTCCAGTTCGATCTAGGCACCGTGGTCGACTTCTGGTTCTGCTTGTTTGTGTACGGTCTTATCGAGCTGGTGGTGTTCCTGCGCAATCGCGCCCGGTGACGTGTTAGGTGCCTTCTCTGCCGTCTCAGCTTGTTGGCTGACTCGAGATTTTCATTGCGGCAGGCATCTCGGAAAGTGTCAAAAATCTCCCGATGCGCCCCTTCAATGGCGACACGCCCGTCCATCTGTCCGCCATAAATGTGAATGAAGCTAGCGTCCTCAGTCAGAAGTTGGTTGAGTAAGTCCGGCTACGCGTAGGTGCAGCGAGCGCAGCCCCGAAGGGGCGAAATATCTTAGCCCAGGGCACTAGCCCTGGGGAAGGAATGGTCCTCACCCCGCCTTCGGAAGGGGGAGAGGGAAGGTGCCTCAACCCACGGCTGGCGCCGTAGGCTACGTTATGTCGCTCCTTCGGAGCTGAATTTCTCAACGAACTTCTGACTCAGGACACTGGCATCGTTCTTGAAATGCGAGGCTCACTTGACCCTGTCGCCCGCATTCCACGCAGCTTCAAGCTGACTCACCATTTCGCTGATTGCCTGTTCGTCTTTCCTCACGATGTTCCTCCATTTGGTTAATGGATTTGTTACGTCTCAAGTTGGCGGGATCTGGCACTTGCGGGAGTTACCGCGGGTCTCTTCCCGTTCTCAGCCAAGGCTCGCTAACCGGGAAACGGTATGCGTCCAGGCTCGCCTCCCGGTGACACTGGCGATCAGGCAGCTCCCGCCGGAGTGGCTAAGTATGCCGCCACAAAGAGAACGGCAAAGATCCAGTCCACCGAGTCCAAGCCAAACACCACGAGTGGAATCCTGTGCTCCAGAAGCAAAACGGCCGGAGCGATCCCGTAACTGACTTTTTCCAGCACCGAGGGGATGACCATGGGCCGATACCTCGACGGGTCTTGAGCCAGCACCAAGAACACGACTTGCCAGGCCAGAGCCACCCCGAGGAATCCGTAGTAGAACTCCGGATGGGTAATGGCGGGCGGGTGGTCACGTCCGATCCTCCCTTCCGCGAAGTACATCGGCACAATCACGATCACGCCGTAAACCCCCGCGACTAAGAAGACCCGCTTTGCGAACTTCATACTCAGCCTCCGTGCAGCAAGCTGTATCACCAGGCTAACACTATGGGCAAGCGCGGAGGAGGCTCTCGCCGACCAGGACTTGAGACCATGAAGCTCTTATTCCGACACCGCCAAGACGTTTACCCAGGCTCAGCGTGGGCGCCGTATTGTTGCGACTTACACAGGCACAGCCAAAATCTTCCTCAAGTGATCCTACAAGACCACCGATAATCTCAACGGCGACCGGGGGCGTGACATGCCTAGATTCCTTCGTCTGGTTCTGAGCTTCGGTATCGGCCTATTCATTCTGGCGGTATTGGGTCGGTTGGCCCAGACTTTGAGCCCGTGGTTCGGCGTTCCGCCAATGACCGTCTTCATGACCTTGGGCGTCATCGCAGCTCTACTTGCGGTGGCTTGGCTGTGGCTCGGAGGCAACTGACATCTGACAGGTGCCGAGCGATCCGGCGGCCTTCACCCTCCGTGTGCTCATCTGCTCTGTGCGATGATCATCCTGAGTTAGTCGGTCTGCGCTCTGCGCCTGAGCCTTGTTCGATCACCGACAATTGACCCCATCTTTACCTGGGGAATACCGGACAGTCTGAGCGACGAGCGTAGACTAATGCCGTTGCTTCTCGCAGAAATCGTGGGGGCTCTCGCCTGTAAGTGTTGACCCCAGTGAGCTAGGTCTTCTTCGGGTGAGTCCTCTCGCAAGGACTGGCACTCCATGCATTCGGGTCGAGTACCCGTCAGCGCCGCGGCATTTGGCCACGCTGTCCTCCGTGACCGCCAACAGTAGCGGAGAGCCTACGGTTCAGGGGGGATCTGGAGGCCGACGTGGACGCGCGTGTGGGAGCCATAGCTCAGTGTGGAAGTTCGTTAGCCGCAGTTCAGAACGGACGGTGGGACGGGCTCGACCTTATACTTTGTCGAGGAAGGCCTGCATTGTGGAGAAGGAATGACGCGCATTGGCTCACTCATTAGCACGCTGGCTCTTGCCAGTTTGCTCTGCGTCCCGCGGGTTTGCCGAGCGCAAATCCCGGCGAGCTACTTCGGAATGCACAACTTGAATCATCCCAGGGACTTTCCCATGAAAGTGGAGCGGCGGTTTGAACTGGATGTCGGCAGCGGTCGACATCATCAATTTCCACCTTTACATCGACAACGAACAGCCAGAAGCCGATTTACCAAATGGCTCGGCCAACGTTTGGATCGGCACTATCAAAGGCATCCTGTCCGCCGCGGACAGCTCGAAGCCCTTGTGGAATGGTGAAGGGAGTTGTGCCAGTCCGACCCTCCCCGGCCAGATTTGGAAGGACAACCTTCAAAGGCTGGATTCGTGCTACGTTATATGGGCTTGCTGGGGTCGAGCAGTGTGACCTAATCAATGTGGTACGAGTACGACGACGTTTGCCCGCTCTTCAATCCTCAAACCGAAGCCCTGACGCCCGCGGGGATGGCATGGAACAGCGCCTAAACATGGCTGATCGGCTCCACGCCGGTAAATACTCCTTTCTGCTCCCAGGCGGGCACGGTCTGGACCTGTCCCCTTACCGAGACCAGTGGCAAGCCGGCCGAACTCGTCTGGGATTCGCAATATGGGCCTGGCGGAACGACCGCCCCTGCAAATTGCTCAAGCGCTCACGTGCCAACGATTTGTGGCCCGACAACCTATACCGTTCCCGCGCTGTACTCCGCACTGGATTGACATGACGGGCACCTCGCATCCCTACAGCTCGACGGTGACTGTCGGAGCGGTCCCGATTCTCCTCGAAGGTCGCTGAAGGATGAAGGCCGAAACGGCCACAGCGATAGTGCGTTCTCCCTATCCGGCTTTATCCCTTGGCGATCGGGGCGTCAACCAGGTTACCCCATTCGGTCCAACTGCCATCGTAGTTGCGTACTTGTTCGAAACCTAGCAAGTACTTCAGCACAAACCAGGTGTGCGAGCTGCGCTCACCAATGCGGCAGTAGGCGATCGTTTCGCGGTCCGGTTTCACGCCCTGAACCCCATAAAGCTCCGCAAGTTCGTCGAAGGACTTAAAGGTCCCGTCTTCATTAGCCGCCCGCGACCAGGGAACGTTGACCGCACCCGGAATGTGCCCTCCCCGCTGCGCCGTCTCGCTCATGCCCGGCGGGGCGATCACTTTGCCGGTGAATTCGTCCGGCGAACGAACGTCCACCAGATGGGCGCTGCGTTTGCCGTCCAGGACTTCAAACACCGTGTCGCGACGCGCGCGGATGGAATCGTCGCGGGCGCCGGCCTTGTACTGCGTGGGCGCGAAGCTGGGGACGTCCGTTGTCCAAGGCCGCCCTTCCAGTTCCCATTTCTTACGACCCCCGTTCATGAGGCGGGCGTCCTTGTGTCCAAAGTACTTGAGTTGCCACAGGGCATAAGCGGCAAACCAGTTGTTGTTGTCGCCGTAGAACACCACGGTGGTGTCGGGGGCGATGCCGGACTTGCTTAGAAGCTCTCCGAACTGCTGAGAGCTGAGAAGGTCACGCCGCACGTTATCTTGTAATTGCGTCGTCCAGTTCCAGGCAACCGCGTTTTGGATGTGGCCCTTTTCGTAGGCGCTGGTATCCACGTCCACCTCCACGAGGCGAACGTGAGGATCAGCCGTGTGTTGGGCCGCCCAGTCGGTGGTCACCAGAACGTCCGGGTGTTTGTAGCTAGCCATAACCAGAATGTCCTCCTTTGTGAAATGCCAAGTCAGCGAGAAAACAGGGCAGACCGCAACAACAGCTGCTCCAGGGTCCGCAAAACCTGTTGTTAGAGCGCAACCTCATCAGCCCCCAATAAATGATAGAGATGATTAGCACAGAGCGGTAGTTTTTGCAATGCCACTGCCCGAAACGGGGTGCGCGACGCAAAAGTTGGGGGTTCGAGGTTCGAACCTCAACTTGTCGCTTCGCTGTTCCAAAAGATTGAAACTGTCCTAAATCGCGAGACGATCGAGCCCGGCTTACATTTCAGATGGTGGAATCTGCTCGACGGCACGACGGGCACGACGGGTATGCTTTGCCGTCAGGTTTCGGACGTGTTAGCATCCCTTTTGTTGCAGGCAACCCAAAGGTAAGGGTTTCAACGATGGCAACAGGCAGCCCGGGTGCAGACAGTTCAACGCCGGTTACCACGATGCTTGAAGGCAAGACTCTCATTGCATTAGCTCAGGAGCTCTACGGCTCCACGCCAACTTTCTGGGGCCGCTATTTCACCAGCGTTTCCACCACAGGGGTGGTCGAATACAGGCATCTCAAAGAGAACCAGATCCTGGTCGACAACAACATTCGCGTGCTGCCCCTCGCTCGCCAGACCAAGCGAGTGGACGGCACGATGGCCGACGGCAGCGCGGACGCTACTGCCAATGTCGAGGACGTGATCGGAACATTCGGACAAGACTATCTGGCGTCACAGGGAGGGGAGTTCTTCATGTTCCTGGATGTAGAAGGGAGTCCATCTCTGTCTCTGTCCTACTATAGCGGTTGGGCGCAAACGCTCATTTGGCATAGCTCCGATCTCACCGGTGGAGCCGTCCAGGTCCTACCTTGCGTTTATGCAACCTGGGGTGACAACGCAACCTGGCAGGCCATAGCCTCAGCCGGCAGCCAAGGGGTTGACTGCCGTGGCGTCTGGGTGGCCCGCTGGGTCCAGCGTGGTTGCACCAATCTGGTCGATTGGAATGATGCAACGGTCACTCCAACTGTCGCGTTGCCCTGCCAGGTGCTGATCTGGCAGTATTCGGACGACTGCCATGGCGCCACCGGCTTCGATTGCGATGAGGTAAATCCGAACATCGATCTGAACAACGACCTGCTCAATCAGTTGATTCTACCGCCCAGCCTCAATGGCGTAACCTAAACATGTCAGCGAAGAGACCGTACAGGCTTGCGTCTGATTGGCCGCTCCCGCCCTTTCCAGCGTGCTTCTCTGCTTGACTGCGCTTGCCGCCCAGCACCGAAGTCAGTGGCGAGACATCATGGCGTGATTTTGAAGAAGAACGGATCGATCGACACATCTACGGGGGTCACGCCATCCACGTCGAATAAAGTGTGTGCTCCCATATCGTTGTTGCGGTGGAAGACAACACCGTTGGGAAAGTTTGCCGGATCGGGAGTATTGTTGGCCGAGAATATGCCGTAGAAGTCTTGATTGACAGCCATTAAGTGAAGATAGTCGCCAAGGTAGGGGAGTCCCTGGCCTGGCGGTTGATTCGCGGGAGTCGTCGCCAGAATCAAATCGTCCCAGGTGGCACCCCCATCACGCGAAGTGCGAAAGTGAGTCTCCCAGCGGTTAGCGGCCGTTACCGCGCCTGGCGTGAACGGTCCCGTCAGTTGTTGGTAGACAAAGCCAACAATTCCATCGCTATTGATTGCCACGGCGGGATTGGTTGCGTTGGTGAGGGTTAATAAATCTGCCCCTGACCAGGTCTGTCCTCGGTCGTTGGACTTGACCAAGTGAATCGTGTAGTCGGTCTGCCCGACCTGATCGGCCCAGGCGACATACACGGTGGCACTCTGGCCGTTTCGAGGATCAACTGCGATGGTCAGAGTGCTGCCGATCCTTTCCTGCCCCAGATAGGGTTGGCTGAGAAAGGGAATCAAGCGATTCTGCGCCACGCGGACTCCGGCGAAACCATCTTGGGGATCGACAAGCGACGCGAACGGTGGATTGCTGTTGCCCAAATTATCGTCGCGAATAACGACCACATCGTAGCGAAGATTGCTATCGTCAGTTCCGCCGATCCTCCGCAGGAAAGCGCCATACACAGTCCCATCCGAGTGAATGGTGGGCCGGATGGAAGGCGCGTCGCCTTCGGCGGCAGCCCGCACGTCAACCGCGACAGTCTGAAACGGCGCGGGACTGGAGGCCGCATTACCCGATACATCCATCGTGGCGGTCTGGGCCGGCTGACTGAAGTCATTATCACCGCAAAGCACGACGTCAACCATCCCACCTTGGCCGTCCGGAACGCTGGCTGCTTGAATATAAGGTTGGTCAACCCCCTTACCGGTTCGATCTACCAGGACAGTCATTTCTGACCCGCTGAGGATATCGTTCGTCCGAAGGATGTTTAACCTCGGAGCGTCCTGCACGATCGGCGTTCGGATGATCCCCGCATAGAGATTGTTGGTTGCACCGCTAAAGCGAAGCGTAATATCGGCCGTCATCTGATCACTGGGCACTATCGCCTGGAGAGACCACGTGTTACCTCCATCGGTCGAAATAAATATTGGGGCGTCTCCCGCGCCCGCTGGATTAGGCGTAAATGCGGAAGCGGCGATTTGCTGAGGATTCGCGGCATTGACAGCCAGATTCGGTTCGCTGTCCTGGTTGCTCTCGCCGCTTAACGACTGCGGAATAATATTCACGATCGTGATGTTTGCAGGCATCGGATCAGCCCTCCTTCACCCATCGGCCCCAGCGAGGCCTCCGACCTCAAGCCAGAGAGTTTTTGTAGTACGTATCTATATGCTCAGTCAGTAGCAAAGAACTTGCACATTCGTTCAGATTCTAGTAGACCGATTCCGAAATAACATAGCAATAGGGCTGGCGCAGACCTTTAGGTCTGCGATCCCGTATCACGCAAGCAACAAGCGCAGACCTAAAGGTCTGCGCCAGCCGGAGTGCATTGGTCAACTCACTGCAACGTTGATTTGGAATCGGTCTACTAGCCGATCGGGCAGCTAATGGCTCCTGGTGTCACGCAACCGATTCAGCAATTTTCGGATTCGACCGGGCCGATCTTTCGGCTCGAAATCCTCGGAGTGCAACACCGTGTAGTACTCGCCGGCCGCCCCTTGAGTTCCACTAATGGCTTGCCTTTCCACTGCGGGTGCCGGCCTATGCAGCAGGAAATATCCCTGCTGGCCCACCTGAAGCTTCGGCGCGTGATACCATGTACGGTCGTGACTCGCTGGAAATCGGACGAGGACCTTTTTTTCCTTGGTATCCCCCTTATGCACCTGATCGATTTCAACAACCGCTTCTCGCCAGTCAGGCTGATGTTCGCGGGGCCCCCTAGCCTCCTTGGTATCTGCCGGCAGGGCAACGCTGAGGACCCTTCCTGATACGACCATATCGGCAGCGTCATAGTGTGCCTGTGTGTCTCGATCCTCAAGATTGGTCACCGGATCGCTCGCAGGGGCAAGAAGCGCCGCCGTCTGCGGCCCCGGTAGGTGGAAGCCAAGCGATCGCACAGCGACGCCGGCGTGGCCGAACAACCACGCGTCGGCAAAGAAGACCGCCTCCTGTCCAACCTTCAGCTCACCAGGGTCATCGACCCGGACAGTGATGTCCTTTCCAGTGTAGTGACTCAAAGTCTTAGGAGCCTGGACTGTCGCATCGACCCTGACGACTGCAGTCTTCGAGGTATCATGTACCTCCGGGAGAGTGGAGGCGTTTAGTTTCTGGACAGTGCCTCGAAACACGAATCGGGCCTTGGCTGCCAGATCATTGGGACTGGGGGTGGTTGGCATGATTCCCTCCGTAGTGCTGCTGCAACAACCCAACGTGCAAGGCTGCTTAATTATGGTTCACTAGTGCCGCTTGAGAGCGCCGGATGAAGTTTAGGATTCTAGGCACAATGAGCGGAGCCGTGAGAATGGCGAGAATCGCCACAATGCACACAACTTCCAGACTCCCACTACCGCCATCAGGTGAGACATCAAAAATCCGCTCAATGAAGTTCACGTTGCCTCCAAACCTATCACGGTCGTGCTGGATGGCCGAATCGAGGTTGTTGAAACTGGCTGGACCAAAATCACGATCGCTATTTCTATTCTGACAGCGAAAGCCTGTCAAGTACCCTATACAACATCATAGGAATACAAGGTAACAACAAGAATATTACATCCAGAAGACGGAAGGGTCGAGGGTGCCCCAAGCGCCGCAGCGGCGGCTTGGCGCGCCTAGGATAGCGTTTTGTGAGGGCCTGGAGGTAGTTTGTTCTCCGTCAATCCACTTGATTTCGGTGACGTAGGAGTTGACTTGGCCGAATTCGATGCCGTCGAGGGCGTCTTTCGTAATGGCAGCACGCAGCGGATCCCAAGGTCGTGTTGCCGTTCTCGATGTTCGTCATGAACTGCAGATCGTGTTCGCGCAGCGCCCGGGATGCGTCGATGAACTGCAGGCCCACCTGAGCGGTGAAGCTGAGGGTTGCCGGGTCGACCTGGATAATCCGGGTCATGCGCGACATGTTAAGGATGGTTCCATCCGAAGAAGCGCACGGAGTCAGCGAATGATAGCTTCCAATCGCACGAACCGGACTCGGGTAGCTTGTTGTGTCGCGTAGAACACCCTGGATTTGTTCGAGCGTCTTGGTGACCGGCGCCCTTAGCGTCCGTAGATCAGCAGACGGAAAGTTCCCGGAACTGCCGCGCGCCGCGCATTAGGCTGGTGTGCAGTGGGAGCCGCAGGCGCGAAATCCGAAGTGGTCAGGTAGAGGTTGTGGGTGGTGGGATCAAGCGCCATCGTTTTGGCCCCGTACTCCGTCTTGACGCTTTCGACCTCACTGAGCTTGTCGGGCGAGTCTTCGTGAAAGATGTGGACCATGCCTTCGCGCGTGGAGACGAACAGCAGACCCGTCTCAGATTCATAGACGTTCGCGTCCGCTCCAGAGCTGATGGGGAACGACTGGATGACCTTCCCGTTGTCGGCATCCATCATCACGAGCATCTGGGGATTGCGGCCTGAACTGAAGAGCCGCCGGTGCTGCCGGTCCATAGCGAGAGCGGTGGGTGCTCCGGCAGGCGTGACCGGCCACCGCATCTTGATCGTAAGGGCGCGGGAATCGATGGCCACGATGGCGTTCTCATCTTCAAGATTGTTGTAAACCATTCCCTGGCCATCGGCGACGGCGAACTCTGGAGCACCGCCTAGGGGGAGGGACTTGACCAAGGAACCGTTCCCCGGATTGATGACCGTCACGCTGTGGGGGTCACCGTTGAAAGAAAAAATGCGCTTCGAAGCCGGCTCGTAAATAATCGAGTCCGCGTCAGGCTCGGTCTTAACCTCGCCAATCACCTTTAAGCTCGCAACATCGAAAATAACCACCTTCGCGGCGTCACCATCAGTAATGAATCCCTTGCCCAAGTCATTGACCAAGGCTATTCCGTGGCAGCGTTTTAGACCAGAAATGGCGCCCACCACGGCACCGGTATCCGCGTTCACCACCTTAACCTCGGTACCGTGCGAGAGGTAGACTCGGCGGGCAGCAGGGTCGACGGTGAGATAATCAAAGTATTCGCCGCCACCGGGGGCCGCGCTGAGAGGAACTTTCTTTAGCAAGTGGTATCCGCCCGACTGCGGACTTGAGGCAGCCAGGGCCCCAAGCAATGGAAGGAACTGAGAAATCGCAAGAAGAGTCACAGCTGGAACCTTCATCGGTAACCCCCTTTGATTAGCGCTGCTGGGTGTCTTGCGCCGGGCCAACTCGAGGCGGGGTCAGATCCCCCCTCGGGCTCAATTTGAGTATATCCACACTACACCACCCATGGTGTGCCGCCAGACTAAGAACTCATGCACTTATGCGATTCACGCTTTTCGCGTTGATAGCCCTTTTCATCACCCGAAGCTTAGAATTGTGTCTAATCTACACGCGTCCTTCCAGATAACGCAGCAACTCACCGCGCTTCATCGTTGCGTGTGAGTAGGCCGCACCGCACCAGCGGCAACCGAGAGGGAAATCAATTCTACATAGTCCGCCTCAGGGTCAGTGGCGGCGGCCGAG
>DATJKY010000485.1:0-1721 GCA_035490955.1 Terriglobia bacterium
ACCTGGTTATATCGGCGCACGAAGTGTGAAGTGGCTTCAAGCAATCAATCCGCTAGTCACACCCTCGAACAATTTGTTCCATGCCCATGCCTATCGCTTGTTTGCGCCGGGAGCCTCCTCACTCAACGCCGATTGGGAGCACGCTATGGAACTGGGCGAACTTTCTGTCAACTCCTGCATCTGTTCGATTCGAGAGATATCGGATAAACTCATGGTTAAAGGCTACGCTACCGCTGGAGGGAGTCGTCATGTCGTGAGGGTAGACATCGGACACGGCGAACCATTGAAGTGGATCGAGGCCTCCTTCCTGGACCCGGGCGAACCCGGAGTCTGGCGACGATGGCAAGCCCTCATTCCCAAGCTTTTCGTTGGTGAACTGATTTGCGTGCGGGCTTGGGATTCGGCCGCAAACACACAACCTGAATATCCGGAAAGCGTCTGGAACTTCAAAGGGTACATGAACAATGCGTGGCACCGAGTCCGCTTCGGCGTGCAAAGCGAAGACGTAAAGGTGACAAAACCGGAGCTGGAATACTATTTATAACGCGTTTCGATGACAATCGATGAGTGCGACCCCTCAACGGCGGATCGAACTACACCGCCCCCGGGAAGCGGGCTGGCAGGAGCTTTGGCTCAAGGAAGATTGGTGGGCGGTCTGGCTCGGGCTCGGCGTGGTAGTCATCGCCTTCGCCCTTTTCGCCGGAGGATCGAGTATCGCTTGGATCGCCGTTGCGCCCGCGAAATGGTCGACCTTCTCGGAGCTAGGCGGGCAGCTCGCTGCCAATGCGCCGCGTTACTTCGCTCAGTTCGGATTGTTCCTAGTAGTCTTTACAATCGCAACCTCGGTGATTGGACACCGGGCAAGAACCTTTATCCCCTCTTTTTTGTTTATCTATCTACTTTCGGTAGCGATCTTTGCCGTCGGCGCCTGGGATCAGGCTCAACGTTATAACCTCGAGCCGCCGCTCGTGGCGCTGCTGCTCGGGCTGCTCATAGCCAACCTCATTGTTCTGCCACGCTGGCTGGATGCGGGCTTCCGCGTTGAGTTCTATATCAAAGTCGGCATCGTTCTACTTGGCGCGACCTTGCCCTTCACCCTAATCATCTGGGCCGGACCGGTCGCAATCCTGCAGGCCTCGATCGTCTCCATCATGACGTTCCTGGTGATCTTCTTCGTTGGGCGTCGACTTGGGTTGGATCACCAGCTATCGGCCACGCTGGGTGCTGGAGGTGCCGTCTGCGGCGTTTCAGCTGCCATCGCAGTGGCTGCTGCTGTGCGCGCTAAAAAGGAGTATCCGCCAATCGCAATCACGCTGGTGATCTTTTGGGCAATTCTGTGGATCTTTGCACTTCCATTGGTTTCCCGCGCGCTCCAGCTGCCAACAGGTGTCGGCGGAGCCTGGATCGGCACGTCAGAATTTGCCGATGCCGCCGGTTTCGCTGCTGCGCAATCTTATGGTGGAATGGCAGGTCCTGGGACGGGCATTTCTGGTACGGCGGATCAAGCAATCTGGGCCTATACACTGATCAAAGTGGTCGGCCGTGACGTATGGATTGGAATCTGGGCGTTTGTGCTTGCTATCGTTTCGGTCACGCGATGGGAAAAATCCGAGACCAGTCGCAAGGTGGAAGTCGGCCAGATTTGGTGGCGGTTCCCAAAATTTGTCATTGGTTTTCTGGTTGCATCTTTCGTCGTCACCTGGGCTGTCGGGAGCGCCTCT
>DATJKY010000486.1:0-5974 GCA_035490955.1 Terriglobia bacterium
TCTGCTGGGGCATCTTGGGCAGAGCCAGACCGCGTGATTATCAAACGACGCTCGGCACTATTCGATGCCAGGCGGAGGAACGGGCTGGTCTGGAGAGGGCCGAGATAGGAAAACACGGGCGAGCAAGTGGTTGTCGGTACCAGGTCAGCCAGCCAAAGGCAGTAAGACGGGCAATCGTGCCATTAGTTTTGCGTGATTCGTGGGCGGCTGCCATGAAGGGTTCATTGTCTCTGTTGCGCCGCCTGGCAGGGCCGGGGAGCTATTCCTACTCCATCGGGCCGGTACCTTCAGGGCGAGGATCCGGCCGGTCGGTTTGGAGAGAAGATGCGCCGACTGTTTGAACTACTCCGCGATGAGACTAGGCGTTTTGCCAAACGGGAGCTGGCGAATCCTCAGAGCGAAGCATGGAGCCAATGATGAAGGTTTTTTGGTGGCGGCTTGTGGAATTCACGGTTTCAACGGTGTTGGTGGCGATCTGGGCCATGTCTACGTGGTGGCTGCTCAGATGAGCTGTGGCGAAGTTGCCTTCCTTTCTCGCCACCGTCGTCCGCTGGCACCACTGAATCAACCCCGGTGGTCGAAAATAGTCAAGAGAGGAACCGCTAAGAGCTTTGATGAAGCGTTAACCCGATCTCGGAAGTCAAAGTCGCTGAGTCGTTCAGTTGCTCATGCGGTTGCTGTAGCGTCGGTTGACTGGGGTCGAAGGAAGCCGGCCACGTCGGCAGCCGAGCCTGGGGGTCACCAATTTCCGCGTGTACAATATCGCACACAGTGGAAGGGTACTAGGTCTTGACGCCTAACGGTATAAAGTGCAGGATCGTACGGGCGGGGTGGAGCGCGGTCAACAATTTGTTTGACTGGACGACCAACAGCTAGTCCTGATGTCCACTCACAAGTACAACAGCTAGCCCCCGCCCTCTTTCCCATTCGTGTCGAGCCAACGAAGCCACGCCATCACGGCGTTCGAGTATTCCTGGACGCGAGCCGCATATTCTTGCCCGGCTGCGCGAGGCGTCATTGGGTCGTCTCTCAGCCGGCTCTCGTACTCCTCTTCTACCGCTTTCAGGCGGGTACGAGCATTAGTTACGGAACTATACAGCGTAGCGCGTAGCGGAACCGCCATGGGATACCAGTCTAGTACGATTGAAGAGGCGCGTCTGTGCCAAATTGGACAGACTCATCTGCGGGCAACCCGCCCATCATCACCGAAAGCTGGAATCCAAAGCGATCGTGATGTGGTTCTCTCCCCCTCACGTACCGGAGTTGCGAAGGTCTGTTGGTCCCACAATCACGGTTGGCCTCGGCCCAACGATCAGCGAAATCACCATATTCTGGTCAGGTCGACGAATTGAACAACGATTTCCCCTCGTCGCCGAGCTGGATCCTTGCACTTTTTGCACTTGGACGGTTGAGGCCGGTAGTGTAACTTTGACCGCTAGCTTCGCTAAGCTAGCAGTGGCTTTGATCGTGGTTCTGGATATCCAGTACCACCTCCAGGACTTAGCCCCCGCAGAGAAAAATTGCCCGGTGGTTCGGCCAGGTCTGCTTTCTTTGGTTAGGCAAAGGCGGCAAAACCATATAGCGGAAGGAGGACTGGATAACAGCGACGGCAAAGCGGACAATTGGGGGATGGCAACGATAGCTGCGATTGCAGACCCGCCAAAGATTGGTAGAACATCCAGCCACGACTGGCCGTCAGTGCGGTTCAAAAGTAGCCGATTGCTGTCTCGCCCGGCGATTCGGTACCGAGACCTGGATCGACCCGTGTTTTATGGGGAGCTCGCAAATCCTGCGCCGCAGCTGGCTCGCGACAATCGAGCGTTTGGCAACATCGCGCCGACCCTCCCGCGCTTGGCCGCCCGACCCCGCTTGGCTCTATTCCCGCAGCCGGTACAAAAGCCGCAAAAAGTCTTGAGTCTCAGATCTTGGAGTGGGCATCGACTGGGCATATTCGAAGGCACGTTGGCAAGGGCCGCCGGGAATACCGCTACCCCTAGTACACCGTTCTTGGCGGCCTAAATTCTGCCCGCAATTTCACTTACCGACACTGTCCTATCCTTTCATGCAACCCATTTCTTGTGGGCACCGCACTGCTTTCAGCTTCCTTGAGCCGCATTCGACCGGTTAAGGGGCTCCTGCAGTCTTCAGGTTGGCAGTCCGCCGACCAAGAATGGCCTCTCTTTGTCTTGGCGGGGTTTTTCGCCACGTTTGGCAGCGGGGCGCAAAGTGACCCCTTACCACCGGCCCCCTCTCGGCGCAACCTAGTGCGGTTCCCAGCCGCTACGAAATGGCACGCTACACGCGGCCCGCTGATTTTCCCTCCCATGATCGCTGATTTTCCCTCCCATGATCAAGGTGAGGAACTCCTGCCTGGCGTCGGTTCCGGGATGGCCTTTGCGCTCAACTTCGCCTCAACTAAGTTTTCGGCCGCGGTCCTTTTCCGAGGACCAGCGTGAGACAGAGCACCAGCCAGAGCAACGAAATCATTAGCATTAGCCAAACCGTGACTACACCAGTTCCGTCCCATCTAAATCCTTCCGTTGCCTTTGCTTACCTTGGATAATCCCTGTATCCACCTTGGCGCGTTGGTGTATTTCCTTCATGCGTTGCGTCGGCCTTCGTGCTATGTTCCGGCTGTGGACCACGCAACGGTCAGAAAAATCCTCGAAAAGGTGACCTCCTCGCCGGCCAGCATCAACCTGCCCGAATTTGACGAAGCCATCCGATGGGTGGAACGCAGGGGTAGTACTCGGCAGCTCGACCGGGGAACCGACCGGGATGTGTACAGCTCGCAATTCGAGGCAGCAGCCGTTGAAATGCGCGTGTTGCGTCAGCTTCTGGCCCACGGTTGGTTCTCCGCAACCGCGGAGTCTGCCCACCGTGTGCTGACGCTGTTAGGTCGTGAAATCTCTTTGCCTGGCATGGATCGCCGTGAAATCTTTCCGCGCAGCCCGGAAAGTCGTGAAATCTCGCCGCGCGGCGCGGAGAGTCGTCGTGAAATCTTTCCGCGCGGCCCGGAGAGTCGTGAAATCTCGCCGCGCGGCCTGGAGAGTCGCGAAGTCTTCCCGCGCAGCCCGGAGAGTCGTGAAATCTCGCCGCGCGGCCTGGAAACTCGTGAAATCTTTCCGCGCGGCCCGGAGAGTCGTCGTGAAATCTCGCCGCGCAGCCCGGAAAGCCGTGAAATTTCGCCGCGTGGGACGGAAACTAGTATTGGAACTAACCGATCGGAAGGCGGCCGGACCAGTCTGCGGCAGACCACTCCCCGCAGGGAGCCAATCCTGAAACTGTTTTTCCGTTTCGTTATTTCCTTTACTGGATTGCTGTTGTTTGCCGCATCGCTGGCGTTAGTAGCGTGGTGGGTAATGACTCCTCCGCCACCTTGAAAATGGGATGTCGGAAGCCCGGCGTGGTTTCGCGTTCTTCACCCGCGGCGGTTTCGATTACCGCGCACGCTTCCGGTGAGTGGCTGGGGTGCAGTTTGCGGACAAAGCGCTGCACGCTTTGGCAGCTGCCGCTGAATCCGCAGGTGTCCACCAAGTCCTGCCAGATCGCCATGGCGTTGCGCCCACGCGATCGGCCGAGTTCGATGGCATCCCGGAAAGGTGCACTGGCGCAGACCGACCGGCCGTGGCTGGGCTGCGGTCCGGGGGCGCTGAACTCCCCGCCAAAGTCGGTGATCACTTCATTGATCACTTCATTGTTTGAATGAATAGGTGGGGTGGTCCTCCCGATGGGTTGAGCGAAAATGCTGGCTGAGACCAGCCGTTGAGGGCTGGCTCAGAAACCACGTCAGGAGGACCGTATGACCACTATTGACTATATCGGATTCGACATCCACAAGAAAACGATTAGTTTCTGTGCCAAGGCTCCAGACGGAGCCATTTTGGAGGAGGGGACGATTCCATCCCTCCGGAATCGGCTACTCGCGTGGGCCAAGGCGCGACCGCGGCCCTGGATCGGGGCGATGGAAGCGACGCTGTTTACCGGATGGATTTACGATTTTCTGAAGCCGTTGGCCCAGGAGTTAAAAGTAGCGCACCCGCCGATGCTGAAAGCCATCGCGGTGGCCAAGAAGAAGAACGACAAAGTCGACGCGCGTATGATCGCCGATCTGCTGCGGTGCAATCTACTGCCGGAGTGCTACATGGCGCCAGTAGCCATCCGCGATTTGCGGCGGGTGCTGCGCTACCGGAATCTGGTGGTACGTCAGGCGACGCGAATCAAGAACCGCATCGCTGGTCTGCTCATGGAAACCGGGACCGCGTACAACAAGGAACGGCTGCACGGCAAGGCGTACTTCAGCGAGTTGTTAGGGAGTTTGCAAGAGATGCCTCCCTCGGTGGTGGAACTGCTCAAACTGAGCCGAGGACAGTTGGAGTTATTCGCTGTGATTCAGCGGCGGTTGCTGAAGGGGCTCAATGAGCATCCGGACCTCAGCGAGCGGGTGATGCGATTGCAGACGATTCCCGGCGTGGGCGAGATCCTGGCCTTGAGTTGGGCGCTGGAGGTGGGAGAGGTGGGCCGATTTGCTTCGATTGGTCAGGCGGCCAGCTATTGTGGGCTGACCAGCGCGCAGCACAACTCAGCGGGCACAGAACAACGTGGGCCGATCTCCAAACAGCGTAACAAGCATCTGCAGACGATACTGATCGAGGCAGCCAAACTGGCGCCGCGCCGCAACCCTCAGCTGGCGGTTGTGCACGAGCGGGAACTCCAGCGGGGAGATCGCAACCGAGCGACGCTGGCGGTGGCGCGCAAGCTGGTGGCGTATTTGATGGCCGTGGACAAGGGCGGCAAGCGGTTTGCGATGCGCGCCCGCACGGAGGTGGCGGCATGAGTGGGTGGGTAGATTTCCGAATGCTCAAGCAGAGCATTGACATCGAGCAGGTGCTGGGGGCCTACGGCATCGAGCTCCGGCGCGTGGGGCACCATCAACTGTGCCGGCTGTGTCCGCTACCAACGCATGACTCCCAGCGCAGCCGACTGAGTTTCAGCGTGGACACCGCTAAGAACGTGTGGGCCTGTCACTCGGCCTCCTGCTGCGCGGTACGCCAGGGTCGATTGGGCGGCAATGTTCTAGACCTGGTGGCCTGCCTGGAGGGGTGCACGATTCGGGAGGCGGCGCTGCTGCTGCAGAATCAGGGATGTGGCTGGCGAGCTGGGATCCAGGTTGGGGAATACCAACTGGCTTCAAAAGGAAGCTCCGGGAGCCGCAGCCCGGATGCGCTCCCGCTCCCGCGACTGGCGTTCTCTCTACGCCGCCTGCGGTGGCATCCGTATCTGGACCAGCGCGCGGTTCAGCCGTCCACGGCAGCCTGGTTTGGAGTCGGCTATTATGCCGGTTCTGGATTCCTGCGCCATCGGGTCGTGTTTCCGATCCACGATAGCGAAGGCCAACTGGTGGGCTATGCCGGGCGCAGCATCGATGGTGGCGAGCCGCGGTACCGGTTCCCGCCGGGCTTCCGCAAGTCACAGGTGGTGTTTAATCTGCATCGTGCGGTGAGGGAAGCGGCGGGGTGCGCGATTGTGGTGGAAGGATTCTTCGACTGCCTGCGCGTCCATCAGGCTGGCTACCACAACGTGGTGGCCTTGATGGGAATTAGTCTTTCGGAGGCGCAGGAGCAGTTACTGCTGGAGCGCTTTCCCAAGCTGGCCCTGATGTTGGATGGAGACGAGGCCGGGCGGAGAGCCAGCCAACAGCTGGCGACGCGACTAAACGGAAAAGTCTGGTTATCTGTGGTGGAGGTGCCGAGCGGTCGGCAGCCCGACCAACTGTCGAGTGACGAGATGGAATCGCTTCTATTCGAGACGAGTATCGCTGGAGCATGAGGATGGCATCGCAGTTTCGATTCGGCTAACGCGAGTTCCCGCCGGTCCTTGCTGTAACCGGCCTGTGCAAGGGAGGGGGTACCCTCCCGATACACCGACGACATTGTTTCAAGGCCGGCGGGTTACCCAAACTCAATCTTCCGTG
>DATJKY010000487.1:0-4808 GCA_035490955.1 Terriglobia bacterium
GGCGGAGCGCCCTGCTGCGGCGCGGTCGCTGCAAATCCACCCGATCCCGAAACAATGTAAGGCACCTGCCGACCATTAACAGTGCGTGTGAAGCGCTGATAGAGGTGGGCGTGGCCAGAGACCACCACATCCGGCCACAAACCCGCTTTGTTGCAGCAAGAATCGATGTCTTGCATAAGTCCACCGCTTCCCCCAGTCTTCGCGTCAACTGAAAGCGGGGGATGGTGAACGGCAATCAGGATGGCCCGCTTGCCCACTCGACGCTCGGGTTTGAGACGCTGCAATTCTTCGGTAAGAAAAGTCAGTTGGTCATCCACCAGGGGAAAGTGGCCGCCTTGTGAAGAAATGATCCCTCCGCCCGTGTCCAGCACGTTGCTGTAAAGGCCGATGATGGAAACATAAGGGCATCGAGCGTGAAATAAACCGCGGGCTGCGTCATCACACTCCGTGCGATGGTGGGGGCATCCGGCGAAGGGCCGGGAGCAGCTGAGCAGAAATTCGCGAGGAAAGCCGCCAACGTGGGGACCTGTGGAGCGCTCGATGACGAGCCGTACGCCATACCGTCATGGTTGCCGGGAATGGCGAAAATGGGGCGGTCGTACTCGCGGTAGGGTTCGTAGAATTGGTCGTAGTAATACTGGGCTTCGCCAAAGTTGTATACGACGTCTCCCAGATGAAAGAAAAATGACGGGCCATTATCGCCCCCCGTTTGCACATCTTGAACCATGGCATCGGCCACGGCCGCCTCCTGCGCAATCGCGGTGGCCGCAGTCTGGCGCGGGCTCACCTTGGCGGCGCCGGTGTCCCCTACGGCATGAAAGGTGATTCTTCCGGCGGCATTGATGGAATCCAACAGACCTTGAGGGATGAAGTTACTCAGCTCGAGGTAGGGCAGTGCACCCATCCGTGGCGGGGGGATGGGCTGCACTTGATTCTTGTGCATTGTGTAGTAGGGCGAGTTGTAGTAGGCATCGCTGGTGTTGTTGACCTGAAACGCGTTTTCATCCGGACTGGGCTTCGTTGGCGTACAATCGGCCGCCTGGGGCAACGATATTCGGTTTACTCACCAAGAGCGAATCCTCCTTGGGAAGGTGCATTCTTCCTCCCCCGGCTAGCGATAGCTATTATAGAGCTTTTGGTTCAGATAAGTTGGATTTCGACTAGAGCTTGAAATCCCCAAGTAACAAGGACAGCCACAGGCTCCTTGCCAGCCCCACAGTTGATGTGCCCGTCACAACAGCGTAGGATAATCCGCAAGGGCTGGACTCCCTTGGCATGGTTGGCACGACGGTATCGCACTACCGGATCATCGAGAAGTTGGGCGCCGGTGGCATGGGCGTGGTCTACAAAGCCCAGGACACCAAGCTCCCTCGCTTCGTCGCTTTGAAATTCCTGCCCGAGCATCTCGTCCAGGACCACGAGGCGCTGGAACGCTTCAAGCGCGAGGCGCACGCCGCTTCCTCGCTGAATCATCCCAACATCTGCACCATCTACGAAGTGGGTGAGCACGAAAGCCACCCTTTCATTGCCATGGAGTTGCTGGAGGGGCAGACACTGCGGCAGCGCCTTGAAAACACGAAGGTCGCAAATGGAAACTCGAAACTCGGGCCTGATACGAATTTCGAATTTCGAGTTTCGAATTTCGTCTCTCAACGTGGGCTGCCCCTCAAAGTGGATACACTGCTGGATCTGGCCATTCAGATTGCCGACGCCTTGGATGCGGCCCACTCCCAAGGCATCGTCCACCGCGACATCAAGCCGGCAAACATCTTCGTCACCCGGCGGGGGCACGCCAAGATCCTGGATTTCGGTCTGGCAAAGCTCAAACAACCCCTCACCCCCAGTCCCTCGCCCCAGGGGCCCCAGGGGAGAGGGGAGCAGACATCTTCGAAAGTGTCGCCCTTTCCCCAGGGGAGATGGGAGAAGGAGAGCGGAGCCTCTCCCTCACCCTTGGGGAGAGAGTGTCTCCCGAAATCCCGTCGGGACGGAACCGACGTTGTTGGGACGGGCGAGGGGGCACGGCCACCTGACATGCGCACAGCTTGGACCGACCCCGAGCACCTCACCAAGCCCGGCACGGCCATGGGTACGGCGGCCTACATGTCGCCGGAGCAGGCCCTCGGCGAACCGCTCGACGCTCGCACCGACCTTTTCTCTTTCGGTGCTGTGCTTTACGAGATGGCTACCGGCGGGAGGGCTTTCTCGGGCGCCACACTGGGCTTGCTTTTCCGCGCCATCCTGGACGAGACGCCCAAGCCTGCGCTCGAGTTGAATCCCAACCTGCCGCAGGGCCTGGATAGGATTATCAACAAGGCGCTGGAAAAGGACCGCAACGCACGCTACCAGTCGTCCGCCGAGATGCTGGCGGATTTAAAGGCGGTAGCGGCGGGGCTCCCAACTGCGCCGGGACAGGTTGCCTCGCCCCGGGGCGCGCAGCAACGAGCTCCCTTACGCCTCTGGATGCTGCCGGCAGCCTTGCTCGCTGTGGTGATGGTGGCCGTCTATTTCTATCTCCACCGGCGTCCGGTGCACGGCCTCACCCAACAGGACACCGTTGTGCTGGCCGACTTCACCAACACTACGGGCGATCCCGTCTTCGACGGCACGCTGCGTCAGGGTCTTTCGGCGCAACTGGAGCAGTCGCCGTTTCTCAACTTGCTTTCCGATACCCGCATCGCCCAAACGCTCGCCTTGATGGCCCAGCCCAAGGACGTGCGCCTCACCCACGAGTTGGCCCGCGAGGTCTGCCAGCGGACGGCCAGCGCAGCCAGCATTGAAGGCTCGATCGCGAGCCTCGGCACCCAGTACGTGCTCGGCCTCCAGGCTGTGAACTGCCACAACGGCGACCTGCTGGCTGAGGAGCAGGCGACGGCGAACGGCAAGGAAAACGTGCTCCAGGCGCTGGGACAGGCAGCGACGAAGGTACGCGCGAAACTGGGCGAGTCACTGGCCTCGGTTGAGAGACATGACGCGCCTCCGGAGAACGTCACCACGCCGTCACTCGAAGCGCTGCAAGCCTACAGCTTCGGCTATCGGGCGATGGTCGTAAAGAACGATTGGGCCGCCGCAATCCCGCTCTTTCAGCGGGCCCTCAGCCTGGACCCGAAATTTGCCATGGCCTATGCGCGGCTGGGAACCAGTTACAGCAGTTTAGGGGAAACCGTCCGTGCCAGAGAAAACGCAGGCAAAGCCTACGAGCTGCGCGAGCGGGTGAGCGACCGGGAAAGGTTCTACATCGCCTCGCACTACGAAGAGTACGTCACCGGAGACCTGGAGGCGGCCCGGAAGACCTATGAGTTGTGGGCCCAGACCTACCCACGCGACGACATTCCGGCTGGGAACCTCGGCGTCATTTACCCCACCCTGGGCGAATACGACAAAGCCCTTGCTGCGGCACAGGAGGCCTTGAAACTCGACCCCGGCGGTGGGCTCACGCACGCGAATCTCGTCGGTACGTACCTGTTCCTCAACCGTCTGGAGGAGGCCAAAGCCACGGCGCAGGAGGCACAGGCCCACAATCTTGACTCTCCATTCATCCACGTGTCTCTTTACGTGGTTGCTTTCCTGCAGCATGATGCGGCGGGGATGGAGCGCGAGGCCGCTCGGCTGATGGGCAAGCCGGGATACGAAGACGTTATTCTCTACACTGAATCGGACACGGCCGCGTACGCCGGGCGGTTCGTCAAGGCGCGAGAGCTAACGCGGCGTGCGGCCGACTCTGCCCGGCGCGCCGATGAGAAGGAAACGGCTGCAGGCTACGAGGCCGAAGGCGCGCTGCGGGAAGCCCTGGTTGGCAATGCGGGCCTGGCACGGCAGCACGCGCAGGCTGCGCTCGCGCTCTCAGACGGCAGAGATGTTGAGGCAGTCTCGGCCATGGCGCTGGGCCTGGCGGGCGATTCCGTTCGAGCCACGCGCCTAGCCAACGATCTTTCCCAGCGATTCCCGAAAAACACGGTTGTGCAGTTCGAATACCTACCCATGATACGCGCAGGGGGCATCCTCGGCGGCAACGCCTCCAAAGACACCAATAAGGCCATCAATGCGCTGGCCGCCGCTGCGCCCTACGAGCTCGGAATTCCTTCGCAGGTCTTCAGTATCGCGCTCTACCCCGTTTACCTGCGTGCCCAGACACACTTGGCGGCGCATCAAGACACGGCCGCAGCCGTCGAGTTTCAAAAGATTCTCGACCACTCCGGCGTCGTCCAGAACCAGCCCATCGGCGCACTGGCCCACCTCGGCCTGGGCCGCGCCTACGCGTTAGAGGCGGGTGTAGGGGCAGGCCTTGTGCCCGCCCAAACAGGGCGCCCACAAGGGGCGCTCCAGCCCGATGCCCTTGCCAAAGCCCGCACGGCCTACCAGGACTTCTTCGCCCTTTGGAAGGACGCCGACCCTGACATCCCCATCCTCAAGCAAGCCAATACGGAATACGCGAAATTGAAGTGACGGAACGGCCGGGGAGCCACGCGGCTGCCGCAGGTAATGAGCCGTCAGGCGGCGGAGTTCGTCATAGACCAAGAGCATGAGCCTTGCCTCGGCGTCTCGATCGCCAGCCCGTACCCGACTCAGCAATTGGGTAATTTCTCCAGACAACAGGTCAATAGCGTTGACTCCGCGGGTTAAGGTCGCCGGTTAACGGCCACAATTGTTCCTTCAATTCCCTTCCCCGCACGAATCGCACGCATCCCCCGTGGGCCGACTCCGCGCGTGCCCTCCTTGCTCAGTGGGCAAGCTACATTTTGGCTCGAAGGGTTGGGGAGTTCGAGCCCCAAAGGGGCGCCCTATCCCAGCCCAGGCCGGCGGCCTGGGTG
>DATJKY010000488.1:0-7392 GCA_035490955.1 Terriglobia bacterium
TTAGCCAAGGGCGTAATGGTTTCGACAGGCCGGTTGCTGTGCTTTGACTGCTGAGTGGCCAGGAGAAAATCCGGCTTAGGAAGTGTAGCGGGAATGTTAATGGCGAGTGCCGCTGCTCGCTCGTGGCCCCTGGTTGAGAGACTGGGACCGTCCGCGTCGTTATCGACAGCAGGATCACCCGGCTTCTCCCCATGACGTATAATGAAGACCAGTTTAGGTCCGCTTGCGGTTGTTGGATCGGGCATGCAGTTTTTCTCCTGTTCTTGATGATCCTCTAATAACGCGAGTCCAGTATAGCGTAAGATATTGCGAGCGGCAATAAGTCACGTCCCACGGCAACGCCACGGCAACGCTCGGCAACGCTGCATCGACTGTCGAAGCCCAAGATGAGCAGCACCGCTCGACAGCAAACCAGTCCCACTCATACCACAGCTATAGACGCCCTTGCCGTGTGTGCATCCGAGGTCAGTCCGCTCTCGTAGCGGCGAGTTAACCTCGCCACCTGGAGGCGTAAAGCGGCCTCGACACCAATTTACCCACTCCGCATTAGAGCTTGACGCGAGACCCAGACGAGCAGATACTAATGCCTAAGGTGGCTTATGGTTCGTCGCTACCTGTATGCTTTCTCCACGCTGGCAATGTTCACAGCGCTGGCCCTTCCTGTCGCTGCACAATCAGTGATCTCCGCCCGTTCTGGTGTAATCCACTTTTTCGAGGGATCTGTTTATTGGCGTGACCAGCCGCTGGAAACCCATCCTGGTAAATTCCAAATCTTGGCCCAAGGTGACGAACTGCGTACGGCGCAAGGGAGCGCGGAGGTGCTCCTTACTCCTGGAGTCTTCCTCCGTATGGGCGAGAATAGCACCATCCGCATGGTTGCTAACAATCTTGTAGATACGCGAGTGGAGTTATTAGCCGGCTCAGTTGTTGTCGGTTCTGACGAACCAATCGCAAACACATCGGTAACGCTAATTTGCCGGAAGTGGAAGGTCCACCTCCTGCGAGAAGGCACCTACCGGATTGATTCCGAGCCGCCCCGCTTGTGGGTGGACCGAGGCAAAGCCGAAGTGTCCGGTGAGGGTACGGCGATACCGGTTACAGTGGAGCAAGGCATGGATCTGCCCTTCGCGCCAGTGCTCGTGCCTGAGCCCTCGATCAACGAGCCTGCCGATAAGCTGAGCGATTGGGCCAGAGGCCGGAGCGAATCGATTGCTACGGATAATGCAATCGCGGCGAAAATTTCCGATGATCCGACCTCCGCGACGTCGGCGGGCAGCTCGGGCTTAGGGCCTGGTGTTCTTACCTACTTTCCGCTCCTCGGCCTGCCTCCTCTTGGCTCGGGCTTGTCCAGTTCGTACAGCTACTTCAATCCCTACTACCAACCGGGTTTCAACTCACTCTACTTACCCGGTTATACCTATCAGCCTTTCATTTTGGCGATACGGATGGGCAGCGGTTCCATCCTTACACATATTCCTTATCCGCGTCCCGCGCCGATAGGGCTTGTTCCTCGTCCTCCCGGAGGAGTGCACCCTGTAGGGACCCACCCCGTAGGAACGCACCCCGTAGGAGTGGCACACCCCGTAATAGTGCACTCCATTCATCGGTAGTCACTGGGCCGGAGCGTAGTACCCCAGCCGCCAGTGGCCTTTAATAGATGACATGCCGGCCGGCTGCAAAATCTTGACTTCCACATGGCGGTACTTTCCATCTCTGGCTCGGTTTGTCGAGTAATAGCCGAGAACGTACTGATTGCGCAATTCGACGGCAATTCTGGATGTAACGGCCGGCAGATCACTCGAGACGGCCGCTGCGTACGCCCGGCCGCCCGTTTGCGTGGCAATTTCCGAGAGCAACCTCGGGCCGGAGATTTCCTCCGGGGTCAGCCCTAAAGAAAAGACGGGATCGAAGACTCCCATGGCATAGACTTGCACGTCGGCTTCACGAACGAGCGATTCGATCTCGGCCGCAGTGTAGTGGCTGTGGTTATCCCCGCCATCAGAAACGATTACGATTGCTTTCCGGGGATTCTTCGCCTTTTTCATCTCGTGCAGGGCGACGTTGATGCCGTCGAGCATGGCGGTGAGGCCGCCCGGCTGAGCGCTGGTCAGGGCGCTTTGAATCTCAGCCGTACGGGCCGTGAATCCGACGGAGACTTTTGCCGTGTCGCTGAACTCCGCGAGAAACATTTCGTCGTCCCTGTTCATGAACTTCAGAAATTGTAAGGTTGCGTCGCGGGAGGTCTGAAGCTTATAGTTCATGCTGCCGCTCTCATCGAATACCAAACCAACCGATAGAGGGGCGTCTTCGTTAGAGAAATGGGCAATCTCTTGTTTAACGCCGTCTTCGAATAGCTGAAAATCTTCCTTTTGCAGCCCAAGAACGAACCGGTTTTGCGCATCCGTTACCGATACCGGGATGAGCACCAGCGTCGTATAGACTCGGAGAGTGGGCCCGGGAACACCCTGTGTGTCTTGAAGAGCGGCACCGGATTGTCCGCGACCAGGCCAGGCGGATGCCGCACCTGGAGCCAGACCAGAAAGCACCCCTGCAAGGATTGAAGTGCAGGCTGCGGGGACGATATGAAAGCCACGCCTTCTCCGCTGCACAACTTTGCTCCCGATATCTTTAGACCTTAGCACCGTATGTATTCCGGCGACAAGCGGCTCCAATGGCTACAAGCCCTTGACCGGCTCTTCCATGGCGACTATGCTTGTTTGGTCCGGACGTGAAACTGCCCGGCTTTTTACAGACCGCCTGGCTCCCATTTGAGCCAGGCGGTTTTCTTTTGGAGGAGAGATGACGACGATGCTGTTGGCGATAGGGGTGCTGGCGATTGTCCCGAGATCACGATTCCGGTCACCGCAGAGCAAAGAGCCAACTGGACAGGTGGCCGTGGAGGGATCGTTTGATCTTGATACCAGCGCCGACAGGGCACTGCAGTTCTTCACGCCGGAAGGAGAACGGGCCTGGGTGAAGGACTGGAATCCCAAGCCTATGTACCCGCCACAAGCGGCCGTGGTGTTCCGGAGGAATGCCGTCTTTAGGGTGGACCAGGGCGAAGAACGCTCACTATGGACCATTCTCGAGGCCGACGTGCAGAAGCACACCGCGGAGTATGTCTACGTGGTCGAAGACGAACGGCTGTCGCGGGTACGGGTGGAGATTACGCCTCTCGACGCACAGCACTGCCGTGTGCGGGTCCGCTACGTGCATACCGCGACTTCGGAAAAGGGTCTGCAGTTTGTGGCGAGTGTCACCGAAGAGGCGTTCGCGCAGAAGATGCGGGACTGGCAGCGCCTGGTTAGTGCTGCGATTCGGTAAAGGAGCGCCGACAACCAAGGCCCCGTGAAGCAGGACACGTGAATAGACCCGCATACGCGGGGTGCAACCCACGGACGCGGTCGCGGAGAAACCCTGGCGACCCTGGAGGGGCGACCTTCGCACAGACAACCCCTCGGGGTTGACTGGGTGGCCCCTCACGGGGCCCTATTTACCTTCCGCTCTCCTAACTTTCATCTCGCGCACCCCACGTCGAGTGAAATTGCTGAACACGAGGGTCAGCCCTTCATTGCCATGGAATTGCTGGAAAGGCAGGCTCTTCGCGAAGTCATTGCCGGTGGAACCTCCGTTCGGTTCAGGCGGTGTAGGGGCGGGGCTTGCCCCGCCCAGGGCGCCCCAAGGGGTGCCCCTACAAGAGACGCCCACAGCCTCGATTGATCCCAAGCACCTCCCCGGCACCGCAATGGGCACGGTGGCCTACATGTCAGCCGAGCAAGCACGGGGTGAAAACGTGGACTCACGCACTGATCTCTTCAGCTTTGGCGCCGTGCTCTACGAGATGGCCACCGCCAGCGGGCATTCCCGAGAACACGACCGCGGTGATCTTCCATGCCATTCTTGCCGCGAAGCCAGCCCCGCCTCTCGAAGAAAGCGCGAACTGCAGCGACGACGAGGGCCATTCGCGAGCCGGGGACAGTGATTAGGCTTGGCCCCGGATGATTCTCCCCTCCTAGCACGCGATGCGGGCACCCAGGATATCTATGCCCTCGACTGGGAGGCGCCGTAACAGCAGTGATAGTGTTAGTGGCTACCCAAATTTCGCTAGATTTCGCTCGGGAGGAACACAAAGTCCGCGGTCAGAAAAGCACTGACTATGGCTAGCCCCGTAATTGGCCGCTGGCAAGGCCTCGCGCGCCCAACCCTCCTCGAATGAACAACTTCCCCGCGCGTCTCGGTCACGCTGTCTCTAGCCTACACCTTCCGGAACAGTACCGGCTTTCCAGTAGCCTAGCACTTTTGATTCTTGCACGCAAAAACCGCTAGCCCCGACGAGGTGTGTAGAAATTACATATTGACAAACTGTGGAATTACGCTACGATGGTTTATCGGGGCAGTTCAGCCCGAAAAAAGCAAGGCTTCGGTTTGAAGGTTCCACGTGCCAGTGCATCTTGCGATGGTAACCGCAACGATCACGGAGCGGCAGGGCACGGCTTCAGAGGTTGCGGAAAAAGTGTTGTGGCGCGCTCCAGAAGGGCGGGGCTTCAGCCCCGGCGCAAAGCGCGCCCCAACACCTTCAACAATTTGTGAATAGCGTTCTTCCGCAGCGTCTTCAGCCGTGCCGCAAGGAGTGACGCAACATGGCTCGCAGGGCCTTCCGGCCCAGAGGGTTAGGACCCTCAGCGACTGGAACAGGCTGCTGAAAGAGGGTGTCTGTCATGCTGATTCCGCATACGGGAGAAGCATCTGCTTTATCTCATTGAAAACAGACGAAAAGCGGATCCCTCGCTTCGCTCGGGATGACATGATGGAAGGGGTGCCCTGACGCCGCAGAATAATGGCCCAACACCCCAGGACCGAACACGTGCTGTTTGAGAACAGGGAGGAGTAAATGCGAGAGACCGGTAAGAACATTTCGCACAGGTTACAAGAGACAGGAAGCAAGAAACGTCTTCGGTGTTCGGGACCTGGGACTCCGGGTTCGGCGAGCAGGCGTCCCTCCGAAACCCGAATGGACAAGCGTCAATCGACAATCACCCATCGGCAATCGCGACGCATGCTGCGTTCGAAACTGCTCAGTCGAAGAGCGAGAATCCAAAATAGAAAATGGAATCCCGCGGACGCCCGGGGGCTCGAGCCCCTGACCTGGGCGGAGATCGTGGTGAGAGGGGCGCGCCCAGCGATGCGCGAGACTTTCGAGCAGGCCTTAGCCGAACGCCCGTCGGACGTCTACCGCTTCCTCGAGTTTATGTGCCTGAACGAGCTGGTTGAGGCGGAGCCAAAGACGCGGGAAATGGATGTGCTGGAAGTTTTACGAGCGTTTAGCCAGGCCAAAGCGCTGCAGCTGAAAGTAGCGCGTGTTCAGAGCCAGAACGCCGTGGCCGAGGCCCACACGAAGCTGGCGGGGCTGCAGTTCCGTCTGCTGACGAGCAAGATTGCCGGGATCAACAAAAAGGCGAAACAGGGTAGCGAGGCCAACAAGGGCGTCAAACCCTTCAACTACGACCGAGCGCTGAACCAAATTTCCGCCGTGATTGGCCTGCGTCCTGGGGAGGAGTTTCTACATGACGAGCAGCAGCCACAGCCCAACCAATCGTAGACCCCGACTTGTACCTACGGCTACTCACGGTTGGCCCCTGCCGGGGCCACATCAAAGGAGCCGTAGGGACGGGTAGGGGCGTTGATTATGGAGGTCGGTTTGGGCAAATTGAAGAAGAAAAGCCGGCAGCGCCGCGCGGATGAGGTAAAGGCGGCGACTAAGGGGGCTGGTTTGAGCAAATCGAAGAAAAACAGGCGGCAGCGCCGACAGGACGGCCCAGTCCGAACGGCCCGGTCGCCACAGCCCCGTCGCTCCGAGTCCCGCGCAGCGCGGGCGACGGCGCGGGGCGACGGGATCTCAGGAAAAGGCGGCGCTAAGCCTCACGATGGCAGCCCCCCGACTTGTCCGGGGATGGATGAAAAATTACCGACTCGCCCCTCCGAGTCCCCGATACGAATCGGGACCGCGACGCCGGGCGACACGGTCTCGGGAGAAGCCGACGTTACGCCCCACGGCTGGAGAGTCAATGTCTTAAACGTGGACGGCGTGGTCTTTAAGAATGACACTGCCCTGCGCTCGTACCAGCGGAGGTGGGCGAGGGACGAGCGCCGCCTTGCCATTGCGGTGAAGTCGGCGCAGATCGGCTACTCCACGGCTTCGGCGGCTTGGGCGGTGCGCCGCTGCCTGGCGATCCCTGACCGTACGATCGTCTTTCTCTCTCGCTCCGAGCGGCAATCGTTGGAGCTCGCGCATCGCGCCAAGGAGTGGCTGGATGGCTACCACGGCGTGGCGGTGGACTGGCTGGAAGCCACCCCCTTTGCCGGCACTTCCACCCTGCAGCACGAGATTCGTTTTCCCAACGGCTCGCGCATCATCGCCCTCGCCGCCAACCCCGATACGGCGCGAGGCTACACGGGCGACGTGGTGTTGGACGAGTTCGCTTTCCACCCGGATTCGTACGCCATCTTCACCGCCGCCTACCGGCAGGTGTCGCTGGGCTATCACATGCGCATTCTCTCCACCCCCAACGGCCAGCGGGGAAAGTTCTGGGAGCTAGCCCGGCGGCTGGGGCTCGATATGGGGGTGGCGCCTGCGGACCAGCCGATTAGGGTGGGCACTGAAACTGACCCATCCCTGGTTTTCGCGCCGTTCAGAGCCACGGCAGACTTAGGGGCGGGAGGCCGCTACCAAGCCGTCCTATCGGGGAGGTCCGGGGTTCAAAGTCTGGAATCAGAATCTAGAATCGCAGATCGAAGATTTGAGATCGCAAATTCAGGCGCCGAGATGGCAAGTTCGGAATCCGGAATTGCAAGTCCCCTGTCCAAAGCCAACCATCCCTGGAGCGGTCACTGGTGCGACATCTTCCTGGCGGTCCAGCGCGGATTCCCTGTCGACCCCCACCAAGTCCAGGCCGGCTGCGATGAGGACACCTGGCTGCAAGAGTACTGTTGCCAGTTCACTTCGCAGTACTCGGAGTGGATCCCGGGCGAATTGTTCCAACAGTGCGTGTCGAGCGAGGCTAGTAGCGAGTGGCGAGTAGCGAGTAGGGGAAACGGCGATTCGCGATTCGCTAGTCACGATTCGCTCTATGCCGGCTGGGATATCGCGCGCAACCAGGACCTGTCAGTGATCTGGCTGGCGGAGCTGGTGGGTGACGTGAGCTGGACGCGGGGCGTGATGGAAATGCGCAACACACCCACGCCCGATCAGTTGCGGGAGGCGCGCGCCTTGATGCCCTTCGTGCGCCGCATGGCGATCGACAAGAGCGGCATGGGCCTAGTGATCTTCGAGACCCTGGAGCGCGAGTTCCCGGGCCAGATCGAGGGTGTGCAGTTCACCCAGCAGACCAAGGA
>DATJKY010000489.1:0-2962 GCA_035490955.1 Terriglobia bacterium
TTAAGGCGAAGGTCAAGCACAGAGAATCTTGTACGCCAATCCGTCAATACCCGCTCAAACTGGAAGTTACCTTTTGCGTAAGGGGAGTGACTACTCCGCCTTGCGGAGTCCCGCGCTCAGTCGGAAAGAGTTGCCCTTTCCCATAGCTTCCGGCCTTGAGCATCGCCCTAATGAGGCGAAGCACCCGGCCATCAGCTACGCGCTGGGCAACGAGCGTAAGAAGCTTTTCGTGATCAACGGACCCGAAGAAATCTCGGAGATCGCCATCTACGATCCACTCCGACCCGCTCTGAATCTCCCTCCAAAGCTTGCGCAATGCGTCCTTCGTCGATCGCCCTCGCCGATATCCAAAGCTGGCATCATCGAATACCGGCTCGAAGATGGGCTCCAACCGATTGAGCAGTGCCTGCGGACACACCCGATCCTAGATCCGTCGGTATGCCGAGCGTTCGATACTCACCGGGTTTGTCCCTCTTCGGGATGGGGTGTTGCCGTACCGGTCGAGGGTGGTAGGTGTCCTCTTGCAGCTCCCGCTGCAGCCGATCCAACTGCTGGTCCAGCTGCACCTCGAAAGTCGCCAGATTTTGCCCATCTACGCCTCCACTGCCCCGGTTCGCCTTCGCCTTTTCCCAGGCCATCGCCAGGTTCTTCCGCTTGTACACCTTGTCGATTAATGAGTGCACCTTCTTGGCACCCCTCAGGTTGATCCAGTCCGCCAGTCTCCTCCGACGAGAACGGTACGGGTATTTCCCTCATGGAACTGTTCCTCCTTCTCGCCTTTACTCCGCTGGCTTCCTCTCTCTTCCCGACCGTCTTCGCCGCCTGTTCCCCGACCCCCTTCGGTCGCCAGTTGCCCGGTCATGCGGCTTTCACCGCACTTGTGGTACGGCACAGCCGTCCCTCTACTGTCAGAGCATCGTTCGCCACTTCGCTCCCGCTTATAGGTCCACTTACTCCGGTGCCACCCGGAGACTCTGACAGCCCTCCTGAGGTTATACCCTGTTCTTCCCTACCGTGCCGCCCGCAAACACCTTGGTGCGGTGGGGGAATGAGAACGCCTTCGCCTCCCTAGTGCGGGCTCGACCTGGCCCACCTTGGGCCGACCGGTTCATCTTTGAGGTATCCCCCATTGATTACGGCCCGGTACTTCTCCTCAGGCCCTTCGGATTCCACCTCGCGGTGGACACCTTGCCCTCCGGAGTACTCCCGAGGAGCCCAACATCCTCTCCTCTCTCCGGCCAGCGAGGCATTACCCCCGCTTTCGGATATGGCACCCCTCATCCGGGTGCCAGAGGGACTTCAACCCTCCTGAACAACGTGCTGCTCAGCACACACTATGCCGCTGTCCGACTCCTCGGAGACGTACATACGGACCGCACGGCCTCAGCCTTCGCCCGCCGGCCTGCCAGCTTGCGCAGGCATCTCCGAGGTCTCCCGGTTCCCGTGCAGGAAGTATCTAGGCGTGTCTGGGGTCTACGACTACGCAGGACTGATCCGAGGCTCGCGCTATCGCCCCGGCTCATGTGGCCTTCCGCTGGGTCCGACCGCGTCGGCGTCCTGATTGCACGTTTTCGAAGCTCAATACCCAGCCCACCTATTCCCCTGTTTACGCTTCGCTGGACACCTCGCGGTGCCCAGCGCAAAACTCGGGGCCGAGTGGATCGCTACTCCTTTCTCGTGAGGAATTTTCATCCTCTGCTTTCTGCCGGTTTATCCCGGCGCTACCGGACGTCCGCTTTTTGTGTCCGCTGTTCTTGTCGTGCAATACGTGAGAAGGCGCCTGACCGGCCAAGAACTGCAGACCGCGAAGGCGGCGGTCTGCGCTACCCTGCTACCCTGGCCTATCTGATCAGATATTGGGGCTATCCTTCCGAGGTAGACAGTATTACAGCATTTACGATCAAAGTTACATGTTCCTCTCGTTAGGATCCCCGGTACGCCGCTCCTAGCCACCGACCGCCGCGTCGCCTGCAAACCGACCGTTATTCCATGCAAGCCCCAAGGAATTCAGTAGGTTGCGATCTCAAAGCGGGCTAGATTTTGGTAGCTGACCGCGGCAATCAGTGAGCGTCGGCGGGTTGTTAGTGGTTTGGAAATTGGCTTGCGAGGATAGCGCTTGGGCGTCAAGGTGCAGAATGGCGGACACGATCTCGAAAACGTTTGTCATGGTCTTGCTGCTGGATTACTTGGTGATGTTCGGCATCCTAGTACATTGGACCGTCCGCACTTGGCTGCCGAAGCCCAGCAAGACATCGGCCTCTCAAAGCTCTCATGGCATAGCCCAGCCTCATTAATTGATCCTTCCTTTACTGCCAGCCCTGGGCTCCGACGGCGCCTGGGCTGGCACCCGCCTCGTATTGGACGGCGAGTCAGGCGGTCACTGCGGCTGCTCCACCGTCTTTTCCTTCAGCGCTTTAATACGATCCCGTAGTTGGGCCGCTTTCTCAAACTCAAACTGTTTGGCGGCCTCGCGCATTTGCTTTTCCAGGTTGGTAATCAGCTCGTCGAGCTGATCTGAGGAGACAGCCCCTTCCGCCGGCAGATCCACGGGTACGGTGATGTAGTCCGCCTCGGTGATCTGGGCCAGAGCCATATCGACCGGCTTGACGATGGACTCCGGTGTGATGCCGTTCTCTTCGTTGAACTGTTTCTGCTTGGCGCGGCGGCGGTTGGTCTCACCGATGGCGTAGCGCATGGAATCGGTCATGGTGTCGCCATAGAGGATGGCTTTGCCGTGGAGATTGCGGGCGGCGCGGCCGACCGTCTGAATAAGCGACCCTCCGGAGCGCAGGAAGCCTTCCTTATCGGCGTCGAGCACCGCGACGAGTGACACCTCCGGCAGATCGAGGCCCTCGCGCAGGAGGTTGATGCCGATGAGCACGTCAAACTCGCCCTTACGCAGGTCGCGCAGGATCTTGACGCGCTCCAGGGTCTCGATCTCCGAGTGCAGGTAGCGGCAGCG
>DATJKY010000490.1:0-11811 GCA_035490955.1 Terriglobia bacterium
GCGTTGAATGATCTCCAGAGGGAATTCCAACAGGCTCGTTCAAAACCTCGGCATCTGGTTCCTCAGCCGAAAGCCTCTTTCGCCCTTACCCGAGCTGGGCTCGACGGGGTTATCGATTCTTTGCTCGCCGCGCAGCATGCGTTGGAGATGTTCCGGCGGGCGCTGCCCGTCGGTACTACCCGCGGTTGTCTGGACCGGCTCTCCAATCGCCTCACCAAGATCGCCACCGAAGCGCGCAAACTAGGCACACCCTGAGAACGGGCAGAGATTGGCCGGTTATGTCGGCTAACAGTAGATGTGCCCTGCACGGTCGGAAGGTCCTTCTGGCAAGTTGAGTCCACGCTAGTCGCCTAGTGTTTACCGGCGCTCTCGCATGCGGCTATGCGGCCGAGCGGGGTTTGATCTTGGCTAGTGGCGCGCCTGCTGCTGCAAGCCGCAGATCGTAGTCGGTTTGGAGGTTCATCCAGAACTGGGGCGTCATGCCAAAGTACCTGCCGAGCCGCAGCGCCACGTCGGCACTGATCGCCCGCTCTTCGCGCAGAATCTCATAAATTCCGGGGAAGTGCAACGCCTTCGCCAGTTGGTACGCAGTGATTCCCATGGGTTCTATGAACTCCGTGCGCAGGATCTCGCCAGGATGCGCGGCGATCGTTAGCGGCTTCCGTCGGGCCATCGGTTCCTCCCTTAGTGGTAGTCTGTAATCTCGACCTTGTACGCGTTTCCGTCCCGCCATTCGAAGCAGATTCGGTACTGGTCATTAATGCGAATGCTGTGTTGACCTTCCCGGTCGCCCTTGAGCCGCTCCAGCCTGTTGCCGGGCGGCAAAGCCAAGTCGCCAAGTGCTCCGGCGGCATTCAAAAGCTGCAATTTCTTGAGAGCGGTCCTTCGCAGGCTCGCCGGAATGCGCTGACTCCGTTCTTCCTGCCAGAGCCGTTCCGTCCCGGTATCCCGGAAAGTCTTGATCACCCTGTCCAATGCTATCGTGCTGCGTTACTGACGTCAAGCGTTAGTACCGGAGCGGTCCGAAGGTGAGGGGTATGGCTGGAGCATGAGGAATTGTTCGGTGAGCGACCCGCGCCGCACTTCTTGCAAGCCGGAAAGTTGTTGGAGAAGCTGCTGACGTTGGTGCTGGAGGTTTGGGGTAATCGGACAGGATCCTTCTCATATTGTAGTCTTATTGCTACAATACGAACCCAAAAATCAAGCCACAAAGCGAAGACCCACTTTTATCTCGTCCACCCGCGCAGGTCCCATCACTTGTAGCTTGCAACTTGTAGTCTTACACTCTTGCTATGCAAGTAAGTGTAAGTGGGCTCCGAAACCGTAAGCGTGTATCGAGCGACCAATCCTGATAGTCCGAGGGTCTACCGACGTGGTGAGCCGACCGAGGCCGAACCCGCCGTCCAGGGCTGGACGATGCCTGTAGAGGACCTGTTCAGTTGAGCATGCATAAGCGAGGTCGAGGGCCGATTCTTCTGGTGCTGTGGGCGGTAGCCGCTCTGAGGGCTCTGGCCGCAGAACCGAAGGTCAGGTCCGAAGCGTTGGCCTATCTCGCAGGCAGAGGGTCAGTGTGGGTTGACGGCCAGCGTGTGCCGGATGAAATAGTGGTGTTTTCGGGCGACGTGGTTACCACCGACAGCGCCTCGACGGCGGTGCTCACCTTCAAGTCCCGCGCCGCCGCCACGTTGGCCGAAAACACCGAGGCTGTCTTGTCCCGAGATGCGGCTCCGGGCACATTAACCCTGCGACGGGGAAGACTAGAAGTGAGGACCGATGGCGAGCAGGCTGCGCGAGTCAAACTCCCGGGTGACGAGGTGATTGTGCAAGGCCAGGATGGCTCTCCCGCACTTTGCACGATTACCTCCTTGCGAGCTGTGCTCACCATCGTGCCGCACCTGGGCCAGGCTGAAATCCAAGGTGCCGGTCCGCCCCTGCGGGTGGTGCCCGGCTGGTACGCGCAGTTGGGAGCTGGAAAGCCGCTGCCCCCTGGCGCACGAGCGGGCGCAGTGACGAAGGCGATCCCCGAAGAGGTCGTGCTCCACCCGTCGGGCTCAGAAGCCCCCCTCGGAGAGGGCGATCCGGTGAATTGGGAGGATCTCGTGGGTACTCTGAAAACCGGCAAGGTTGCGATCCGGCTTGATGACACGTCGGTGCTGGCTCTCGGCACCCAATCGAGATTACGGCTCCGCCGACAAGATCTCCGGACTCAACAGACTCAGGTGGATTTCCCTGAGGGGTATTTGCGGGCCGACGTCGCAAAGATTTTCCAAACCGGCGCAACCTTCCTGGTGAAAACGCAGACAGCAGCCATTCGCGCACGAGGAACGAGTTTCCTCGTACAAGCCCAGCAGAATCGCACCAGAGTTTATTGCACTGAGGGTCAAGTGGCGGTTCGGAACGTCGACCCGGTCGTCGCAGGAGAGGTCACAGTCCATGGTGGCGAATACACCATCGTGGTTCGCAGACAGCCACCCACCGTCGTTCTGCAGTTTTCTGTTCGTGCGTTAGTGAAAGCCATGAGTGCTACGAACGTGAACCCGCCCCGCCAAGGCTGGTATATCGGGTCACTTTCACATCGAGAATCAGTGGCTACCGTTGTTGCCGTTACCGCTGCAGCCGGCGCCACTGCGGCGGTCCTTATCCCTGCGTTGACCGGAGGAACCAATATCAGCCCCAGCCAGCCTTAGCTTGGCTTGGCAAGTCATGAGCGTGAAACGCATGACGCGTGTCCAGTCCAATGGAGCTGAGATCGAGATCGAGCAGCTCGTCTGCCGCCGCGGAGGCTCGTCCAGGGCCTGCTCCGCGTGAGCGTGAGTCCGCCATCGCGGTCGTCATGAACAAATCGTTTTTCGACTGGAAGCAGCGCTGTGAAGACTGGCTGTCCCTCGCCAGGATGGTCGGTCGCCGCGCTTCCTGCGACCTGAATTACAACGGCGCGGACAACGCGGACGTAGGGCTTCTATACAGGGAGTCTTCACATCGAAAGAGACGGCTCAAGACTCCCGCGGCCTGCTCTTCTATCGGCCTCGGCGAGGAGACTGCCCGCCACGTCGCCCACCACCAGCCCCAGCCAGCCTGCGCCCTAGTCGAGGAAATGTAGCGATGCTCACGTAGCACCCGTGCTATCAGGGGATTTCGCGACTCATGTGCGCCCCTGAGCTCCTCAAGGCTGCAAGTCTCAGCGTGGACAGAAGGGCGCCCGGGTTTCTAACCTCCAGGCGATCGTCGTATATAAAAACCTCAATTCCATTCGATATACTGTAATCTCTGTGCGAGATGGCATTGATCAATGCCTCGCGACATGCTTGCTCGGGGTACACAAACTTCAGCTCGAACCTTGCACCCGGGGCGAACTGGGTCCGCTGGACCAGAAACGTTGTGCGCAGGATGTCCCATCCCCTGACCAGGAGCTTGAAGCTATTGCCTTCCTCGGTCGCGTCCTCTTTCACGTTGTAGGCATCACCGGCCCCCAAGGTGCTTCCAAGTACCCGCATGAGTCGTATCTGGCACCTCGGATGCCAACGCCTGACGTCCTTCGCAAACAACAGGCGCGCCGCCATTCTCAAGCGAAGCCCGCCGTTTCAGAACTCGCTGAGGCCTATCTGTTGGAGGTAACGCTCCACACTCAACCCCTTGATGTACGAGTTAGCAGGTCGGGCATCAGCAGCTTGAGATACTCGTCGATCCTGGTGTAGGCAGCCGGCGCGTAAGCGAGTGGACCAGAGAGCCATTCGCTAACGTTGGTGCCATAACGGTTCGGCTCCAGCGTCTCTCCTTTGGACTTCCCTGAAATCAGGCTTGGAATTGGCTGAAGAATGAGCCCGCGGGCGAGCCACTGTTTGAATACGAAAAGAGGATCGTTCTTCGACTGTTGCTAAATGACTGGCTAGCTGCGTTTTGTCATCTCTCGGGCAACCTACAGTCGGTCGGGCGCCGGGCTGGCTCAAAACAACCACGTTGGTGGCCGAAATCGGCCACGCGCAAACTCTTCCAAGCACGCCATAGGCCAGCCTGAACGGCTCAATTAGCCCTGCGCTTCGCTGGACGTTCGCGGCAACTCTGGCAACCCCAGAAGAAGCGGCAAATGCGTGCATTGCCCACCTCAAACGCCTTTACCGGGAAGCCAGAGAACTGGACGCGCGGCGAACAAAACCGGCGTAATTGCCCCCTCCTAACATTCCGCCTACCTCTGGCATTCCGAATGCTTCCGCTGAGCCGAGGTCCAGAAACATGCGGTACAATTTAACCTGTTTGAGGACAACTGTCCTCGCTCTGGCGTGTATCCCTTTTCCAATCCAAGCGAGCACGCGAGTTCGGATCGAGCCGGGTACCAAGCTTCCAGTCCGGCTGGACCGCAGCGTCAGCACTAAAGACATTTACCGCTGGCACTCCTTCGATGATGTGCGCAAGGTGCCGGGTACGCTCGTCGAGGACGTGGTGGGAGCCGAAGGACGCGTAGCGCTGCGCTCCGGCACCAGAATCAGCGTGGCGGTGCTCGAGAGCAAGCGCGCCGGCCACGTCGTCGGCCGATCCAGCCTGCGACTGGGCCTGTACTCGGTGGCTACGCCGGATGGTGAAGTAGTTCCGCTCGACGGCTACCCGACTCAGGTCGCCCACCACAAAGTGGACCGCGAGGGTACTGCGCATGGAAATCGGGGCCTGGTGAAGGACGCGGCCGTAGATGTGGGATCGGTAGCTACCGGCGCTGGCGTCGGCTTTGCTGTGGCTGGGCCGTTTGGAGCGGCGGTGGGCGCTGGCGGCGGTCTGCTGGTAGCTGCGGTTTGGACGGTGGCTCGGCGCGGACCAGACCTGGTAGTCCCGGCGGGCACTTTAGTGGAATTTGTGGTTGGCCGTCCCGTGTCTTTCATCGGCACTGGTGACGTCGTCGACGAGGGCACCAGGCTTCAGACAGCCACATGGGGTCGCGGCGAAGTGATCCCGCCCTCGGACGATTTGCTGGCTCTGGCTGAGCAGGTCAGCATCGATCCTGATCGAGTGCTGCAGCAATTAAAGGAGATGAAGTTCAAGGAGCGCCCTTCGGTCGATCACACGTTTGCGAAGTACTTGGAAGCGGTGGCGCGTTTCCAGAAGGGTGAACATAACAAGGAGACGCTTCACTTGATGCGTGAGGCCTATCGCGAGGCTCAGACCTCCACGTTACCGGCGCCGGCTCGCGCCGAGATGGCTCGCAACCTTGTTGTCATGATGCGGAGCACGGAGTCGAATTGGGAACGCGACCCGCTGCTGAACGATGGAGTGGTCCAAGCTGCATTGGTGGAGGAAATGCGATGAAGCGCGCGTGGGCCCTAACCCTGATCAGTTGCGTGACGGCGGTTGTGGCCCTCGCCCAGGAGCAGGGGCCTGCCTCCACCGATGGGTCGCCGCCCCCTCCTGAGACGATAGCGACGCCCCCTGCCAGCGCGCCCGCCCCGTCCCCACCTCCTGACACCACAGCGCCGGGGCCGGAGTCATCACCCGCGCCTTCCGAGACGCCGGTGAACGTGCCTCCGGACACGCAGAACGCCACGGCCCACGATCCCGCAAGCGAGACCGGGGCGCAGGGTGCGCGCGAAGTACCACTGGATATTGAATCGTTTGATGCACGTGTACGCCGCCGCATGGACGAATTCAGCCAGCGTCATCAGCAGCGCGAGCGCGAGATGGCTTCCTACGATAGAGCGAGCGGAGCCGACCCGGGCCTGGGAAGATTCGCCGACCCGCGTAAGGCGCAAGTGGAACTCAGCGACGAACTCGATCGCGAACAGACCAGCGAGGAGTTGGCAGGTGACTACTCTGAACGGGCCCACGATGTCCAAGGCAAGGTCCAGGTGCTTCAGGACTTCATCGCCAGGCGGCGCCAGACGCTAGGCGAGTTGGGCAATCAGAACGGGGCTGCACATCGCTCGGATCTCGAGGTAGCGCTCGCGAACCTGGCGCGCCAGCCCGAGTCGCCAGAAACTCTGGAGGAAATGCGTGAAATTGATCGACGGCTGTCGGAGGCGGACCGCGCCCAAAAGGAAGTGCCCGCCCAATTGGCGCAGGCCCAGCAGGAAGCGACGGACGCGGCAGAAGAACTAACCAAACTCAAGGCGCTCGCCCAGTCCTACGAGAAGGAGTCAAAAGCCTTTACAGCCGACGCGCTATCTGCGCGCCAGAACCGTCTGCGCCTGGCGAACCGGCTCGAGTATTACGTCGTCCGGGCCCAGGCTGAAGATGTGCTGGAGCAGGGCCGCAAGGCGATGGAGTCAGTTCAACACCTCTCGGCCAGCCCTGAAGTCGAAAGCGCGCTCAATGGCTCAGGATCGAGCGCGAAGTCAGACGTCGAGCTGCAGCAGTTGAGGGCTTGCATCCAGGAATCAGGCGACGTGAAGGCTTGTCGCGGAAGAGTACACCAGGAGTAGCCTATGAACACAAGTCCGTCAAGACATGATGTCTTTCCGGCGATTTCGTCATGCGTCCTCACGATGACCGCTGCTGCCGCACTGCTGATGACGCATATTCCAGGGCGGGCGCAGAGTATCGACTTTGATCCAGCCGCTCTGAGCAAACAGCGCGCCGCCCTCTGCCTGAAGGCGGGTCATGCATCGCTCCCTGAGATGGAGAGCGACGTGAATCATCTGGCCGTGCTCTCGGAGACGTGCCGATCCCAGTATGGGACCAAGGCGTGCGGACTGCCGGACAAGCCGCTCAGCTCCGAGAAGCTCGAGGAGCGCTATGCCTACTACGTCAAGCGGCCCCTGGAGGAGCACCTCAATGGGCGGGGGTTGAAGATTGACAAACGGAACTGGGGGACCGATGCACCTGCCGTCGGTGCACAGTAGGCAGCGGCAGCAGGCAGCGGTCGGCATCTCCACTCCTGAGCTGCACTTCAGAGCCAACAGCCTAGGGTAGGGAATGGCGCTCCTTTACTGTGGACTGTTGACTCCGGCCGACTGCCTACTGCCCTGCTGACTCCTCAGAGGAGGGTTATGACTCGCGTTGGACAAATTCCCGCTGGTATTTGTCTCGTCGCCGCTGGGGCAGGGTTGTGTCTGATGGGATCGGCAGCGCTCGGAGGTGCGCCGCAGGACGGATCGAACGGCCCCCAGTCCTTGCGCGTGGCCCTCGCCCCGCCGGTGAAACCCACGTGGCATGGCGGGCCGGCTTCAACACCAGTGAAGGCAGAGGCAGTGCCCCCGCCTCCTGCGGTTCGTCCGCCGGCAAAGTCGCTCATTCTCGGGCCTCAGAAACAACGCCACAAGGCTGCGGCCACCGTGGGCTCGCCACCGGCCGGTTCAGCTTCCGCCGCGAGTTCCACTTCTCGCGCCAGCGATGCGCTGGCACGCACCGTGAACGCTCCAACGCCCGCAGTCGCTCCGTCGCTCGGAGCTCTGGAGCGCAGTGCGGGCTCTGGGGCGCAAGGCGCCAAGCCGCGCGACTACACAGACACTCCTGACCCCGAGACCCTACGCATCCGTGACGAGCTCCAGCGTCTGCGACATGATTCCGAGGCGCGCCGCACCTTCTACGACGATCTGCGGCGTAGCGTCGAGCGCGTGCGGGCGGGCATGCCCGACGAAGACTCACTTGAACGCGGCACGGGTAGCCGGCCGACGGGGTCTCGCGAAGTCTCGCCCGCGGACCATGGCCAAGAGTCGCGTACCGGCGCGCAGGACCAAGAATCACTTGAACAGAAACCGTCACCCCCGGCCTCGGCTTCGTCTCACGACACTTCTAGCGAGCCTTCCAGCTCGCCAAAACCCCAAGGGTCCCCGCCTGCGAACGCTGGTGCCCCGCAAGCATCCTTGGGTACAAAAGGCGGCAGCATTGACCGCAGCGCATACCTGCGTGTTGTCCGCTGGGCGAGGGCCAACGGCACGCCCGTTCCCCTGGCTCTGGGCGTGGCCTGGGTCGAGTCACAGTTGCATAGCGATCCGCCGCGTGGAGCCGCCGGCGAGGTAGGCCTGTTCCAGATTATGCCCGCGCGTTGCCAGGTCGAAGGCTGGCCTCCCAAACGGCTGATGGAGCCGGAGTTCAATGCCTGGCTCGGCACGAGGCTGCTGGCCCGCTACTACCAGGAGGAAGCCAGTTGGCCGCGGGCTGCTGCCAAGTACGTAGCGGGTCCCGGAGTCTTCAGCAAGACGTATTCGGCCGACGTCTGGAACTATATCAACTGGTATGCCAGCGCGGTCAACAGCTATGCCAGCTACTTTTCTCTCTACCAGACCTGAGAGCCGGGCGGAGCGGCTGGAGAAAACAACCGCTCCCGCTGGCGGCGCCCTCGACGGCTGTGATGCACCTCAATTTACGCTGCTCGATACGAGGGGGCCGCATCCCGGCGCGCTTCTGCTTTCATTCGGTTTCTTGAACGCCCTGCTGATCTTTGCTGTCGTAGTGAGTGGCCCTCTCGGCTACACTCGCTCCCGTCGAGCGAAGCCCTTTACGGAAATCGTCGTCCCGCCCGAGCCGCTCTGGCTGCCGCCAAAGCCTCCCGCCGTGAATCCACGTGAGAACTCATCACCACCCGCGGAGTTCAGCGAGCCGGTTGAGCGATCGCCGCTCGCACCCGCAGCCCCGGCCGAGCCAGCCGAAGCCGCCAAAGCAGATATCGTACCGCGGTCACAACTTGCCCTCCAACCGCTCCCTTCCCGCGATCTTGCCTTGCCTGCTGTGGACTTCAAGCCATTTCCCACAGCGGCGACCCACTCCGCACCGAGCACCCCACCCAGCTCCGCACCGCAGACGCTCGGTACCCTGCCGCTCCCGCGGCTGCTCGATCGGGAAACCGCACTCGCCGCCGGTTTCGCGGCACTGACTACGGAACAACGTCTCGCTTTGCCCCAGGTGTCGATTCGGGTGAATGCGGAATGGCTCGAGGCGCTGCCGCAGACGCAGGAAAGGCTCTATTTCTCCCTCACCACACCGCAAGCGGCCGTTGCCGTGCTCGCTTACTCGCCTGCTACTCATACCTTCATTTGGGAGCATCCCCTGCGGCCACTGTGGCAGATCCGTGACAGCGACCGAGTGCCGTCGCTCGCAGCTCTGCGCGCCGCGGCTGCCCGCCGGCTAGGCGCCTCCCCCGAGCTCGTGGGCCTTTACACGTGGCATCCGCCGGACCTTGAAAACGCGCTGCGCATGTTTGTTCGCACGCGGATGGAGCAAATGGGCGTTCACTTGGGCCCGCGCGACATGGTCACAGTGCGTCTCGCCTCGGGAACGGACGGCTTCGTCATGAACCTCGAGCCTCTTCGCGCCGAGCCTTGGTAACCCGATCTACTGCTTGAATTCGGTGTGAACAGTCCGGTATCGGCGTGCCTAAACAGAACTGGACTGCGTTGAGTCGCCAACCATACGCCGGGAGGCGGTCCAATGCATGACGAAGCGATGGCTTAGGAATCTAGGAGGCTGATGAAAAATGTTGTGGGCGCGCTCCGAATGGCATTTTTCAGCAGCCTGCTAGGCTAGGCAGCCACCCGTTTGTTTGCCTGCCGTTGCCGTTTGCAGCTCGACCGCATTTCAGGTAGATTGAAGGCATGACTCTGGAAGCGATCAAGCAAGCGATCAATGAACTGCCCCAGGATGAAAAAACTCGTCTGGCCTTGTGGCTTCTACAGCAGGACAGGGAGGAGTGGGATCGACAGATCGAGGAAGATTTCTCACCCGGTGGCTATGGGATGGCGCTGATCGAAGAGGCGGAGGCTGACATCCGAGCAGGACGGGTCAAGTCCATGGATGAGTTTCTGGCTGAGGCCAAGGCCAAACGCATTGCCCAACCAAAGTCTCAATCGTGAGCGGCTTCCGATCTTCCACTACATCGCGTTTTTGGAAATTGTTCGCAGAGCTCCCAGCAGAAGTGCAAGACGTAGCGTTCGAGAAGTACGAACTTTTCAAGGAAGACCCTTATCATCCTTCCCTCGGGTTTCAGGCTAAAGGAAGGGTTTGGACGGTTGATATTGGGCGATCTTACCGAGCTATTGCCTCCAGAACTGCGAACCACCTCTCATGGTTTTGGATCGGAAGCCATGAGGATTACAACAACATCCTTAAACGCCTGAAATAAGCAGCCATCATGCCCGCCGGATTGACCGTGTGCCTCGGGAACGGACGGCTTCGTCATGAACCTCGAGCCCCTTCGCGCTGGCCCTTGGTAACCCGATCTACTGCTTGAACGCGTGGTGCAGCGCTGGCATGGGGACATTCCCTTTGCGGTCCTGCCACAAGATGGCGTTCAGTTGTGTCGCGTCGGCCGCGTCAGCGTGGGAAAAGTCCATCCTCGCGGAAGCTTGGGCGCCCGGCGCCTTGGGCTTGTTCGTCTGATAGATCAGTCCATTCTGGCGATTTCGAGCGTCGGCGGTGAAGGGTTTCTGCATCCCCGCGCCCGAAAACAGTGGAGCCATCACTGGCGCCAGGGCGTCGTTGTTGTTCATCGGCGGCAGCCCCAGTAGCACTTCCATGGTGCGGATCATGCTGACCGTGGTGTAGAACGTCGAGTCAACGAACGGGCTTTGGGCCGAACCCGGAGCGTATTTGCTGAGAATCAGTGCGATGCTGCGATGGGCGTCTATGTGGTCAGCGCCAGCCTGAGCGTCATCCTCAAGGACGAAGATTGCCGTATCATCCCAATAAGGGCTGTGGGAAACAGCCTCCACAACTCGGCCCACGGCCAAGTCATTGTCCGCCACCGAGGCTGCCGGCGTGGGAAATCCAACGCGCGTCCCGGCGGTGTGATCGTTTCCCAGACGCAGAATAACGAATTGCGGCAACTGGGTCCCTTGAGCGGACGTGCGCGCCCGCACGAACTGCTCGAATTCGTTCAAGAACTCGTCTACCCGCAGTTGATCGGGATAATTGAGGCGGAAGTCAGGGAAGCGCGGATCAAAGTGGCCTTGCAACTCCGGTTTGGTGGCAACGTTGCGCGCCGGCAGCGGCACCGGCCACGGCCAAGGACTTGCCGAGCCGCGAGGCTCACCCACGGTGGATGGCAGCGACTCTCCAGGGCGCACCGACGTGGCGTTGCAGCCTTCCCCGGGAACCTGGGGGGTGGCATCCCTCGCGGAATTGTGTGCTACCAGCTCATCGCACCATTGGGTTAGGACGTACTCTCCGTAGTTGCGGTGCGTAAGCCCATGCCGGTCGACATTGCCCCAGAGGTAGCCAGTTGCCGGTTCGTTCACATCCGGCAAGCCTTCCTCCAATGGCAGTCCCTGGGCGACCTCGCCTTCGTAGTCGTAGGTGCGCTCATTGCCGCGGTAGGCGATCTGCCAGGTCTTTTCAGTGTAGTCGCTGGTGATGGCCGCCATGGACCACACGTGTCCGTCGCCGGAGACTTCACCGCTGCAATAGAAATTGTCCACGATGCCGAATTGCCGGGCGAGGGCGTGCTGGTTGGGTGTAATTTCTTCGCCAAACATCACCAGTGAGGGGTCGCCGTTCCCCGGTCTTAAGTCGCCAAATACTTGGTCGTAGGTGCGGTTTTCCTTGATGATGTAAATGACGTGACGGATCGGATTACCGCCGTTCGGGAAGATAGTCACAGTTGGATCTCCGCTTGAAGACTCTGCTGTAATCGGCGCGACGCCATGTGGAGGAGGCTGCATCCGGTTGCTCTGCTCTACTTCGTCCGTCATCTGGGTCATGTGGTCCTCAACGTCCCGAAGTGGCACTCGCGCCAGAGAACCGTGAATTAGCGAGACGATGTACGGGTGGCTTCTTCCCGGGGCTTCGGGATCGGAAGGCAGGATTGGACCGGAATTCGGTCCCGTCCCCTGTCCTTTGCCCGATACAATGAACAGGTTGTCTCCTTGCACCGCCAAGGCTGTGGGATACCACTCC
>DATJKY010000491.1:0-2403 GCA_035490955.1 Terriglobia bacterium
ATTGCGCGGGCATTCTCCGGGAAGCCGCCCAAACCTTGGCGGTCTCTCCCACCAGCGGTCCTGCCGGAGTCAAGCTGTTAAAAGCCTCGCCCATCAGGCGCAGCCCGAAGAGGTCGAGCAAGCCGGGACGGCGGCCATCCGACCCTAGGCACTTGTGCCAGGCGAGCGTCCTCAGCACGTGCCTCGCCCCTGAAAGCACGATGAGGAAAGCAATGCCCCAACCGAGCAGGCGAGCTTTATCGAGGACCGTCGTGTTGCTTGCCCGCCGCAGCATGTACACGAACAACGCCAGGCTCGCCACTGTGGCCAGTATCTGCACGTAACGGAGGTTTCGTTTCATCTGCCCATTCTCAGCTCAGCAAACTCTAGGTCCCGGTAGATGCGTACCGCATGGGCTCCGCCAACTTCGACCGTCTGAACGGGCGACTGGTACGACTCAACTCTTTCGATAAAGGCGATGTTCTCGAGGTACTTCCTTCCATCCTGAACCACCAGATAAGCGGAGGGGGGAGCCTCCACTCGTTTCACCTGGTCGGAGAGATCGAAGTAACGGAGGTCGCCCCGATGAAACTTACCGAAGTAATAGTCGAACACGGGCTTAGCTTCCCCACCTACCAGTGAACCTGCCGGGGCCTCCTGAGCGAGCGCCGCGATGGCTTCGCGCAGCCCCATGTCGTTCACTTCGTCGTGAGGGAAGTAGTAACCGATGCGCCCCTGACCCAAGGGATTCAGGTAAAGGGAGTAATACGGCCCGCTCTTCGCGCTCACCCAAGCCGGTCCCAGCAGAAAGACGGCAACTAACACTCCAGCCAAGGCCGGAGCCAGCCGACGTTGCGTATCCTTCCGCGCCAACGCAGAGGACCACGAGAAAATCTTTGCTAACCCTAGCGCGGCGATCATATACACCGCTGGCATCCAGGCGAGCATCCATCTAAGCCATTTCGCGCTCAGCAGTGAGAACGGAACGATCCAGAACAAGAACATGAAGAGAAGGAACGAGGGACCCGGCTCTCTCCTGCGCTTCCAAACCTCGATGAGGCCCACCAACAAGGCGCCCAGAACCGGAAGGGGCGTCTTGAGGGCAAGCAGCAAAGGGTAGAAGTAGATCGGCATCCCGCCGTGCAGATGGGCCGGGTCGTTATAATAGAAGCGACCCATCATCAAGTAACCATGGTGAGTCATCGTCCCTTCACCGGCGTAGTGCAGCATGTAGCGGAGCGTGCTCGGCAGTAGAACCACAGGATTAAACAAGGCGAAGAGCAGCGCGCAGGCACCCAACAGGAGGATCAAGTCTCGCCGCCGGAGTGCCGCACGTTGCCGTTTGCCGGCGAGATAGTGGTAGAGACAATTCAAGCCGAGATAGTGCGGAAAGTATTTGGAGGCCAGCATCAGGCCGAAACTGGCGCCACTGGCCCCGTAGTACCTCGCGGCCCGTTGAGGGCTTGCGGTGGCAGCCTTTTTGGCGCGGCAATAAAAGTAGTAGGCCAGCCAGGTGAAAAACACCAGCAAGGTGTCTTCTTTCGCCAGGCGGTTGTCCATGATCGCAATCGTGCCGATGGACCAGAGGAAGGCCGTCAACAATCCAATCTCAACACCGAAGAACTCCTGTGCGAGGAGGAAAAGCACTACTGCCGTCAAGGCGCCGAAAATGACATTGGGCAGGCGGACGGCGACTTCGTATGGAACCTGATGGGAATGTCCCATCCCCCGGTTCCAGGAATCAGCAGCCAACAGAGACACGGCGATCAGGGATTTCATCAGCATGGGATGCTCGAGGTTGGTCGAGAAATCGCCGTGAAGGTAAGCGCGTGCGGCCTCGACCTTGTGGACCTCGTCCTCGTTGAACCCAATGCGCTCGAGGCCGCCAAGGCGAAGAACAAGGCCGAGCACCACAATCAGGAACAGTGCACCGACTTTTTGTGATCGGGTGAGTCTCTCGAACATGTTCTACCTCGTTTCCTCCGCCTGATTTTCAGCAGTGAGGTCGTGGCCGCTACCGCTTTGGACGGCTCCCACATCCACACTCTGCTGTGTGTCTTCGTTCACCGCATATTCTCGATGCTGGATGCTGAGAATCTTTCTCCCAGCCATCCGCATGCGAACGAACGTCTCATCCTGGGCCGGCAGCCAGAACTCTCCGATCTTCTGGTACTGCCGCACGAAGTCGGCGCGCGTGATCCAGAACGAAAGGGATTTGGCCGGTTGGCCGGCGATCCTCACAATGGCGTAGTCCTGAGCGTCGATCCAGATTTTGCCCTCAAACAGATACTTGTCCCTACGCTTGGGAGTGGCTTCAACAAGCAGGCAGTGATAGGGCCCGAGGTCCTGTTCGCCTAGGAGGTTGAACTCATAGTTAGCGGGCTTGATCGCACTGTCGTGGTGGGCGCGTCCGGACGCTGTCTC
>DATJKY010000492.1:0-3520 GCA_035490955.1 Terriglobia bacterium
ACTATGGCGCTCGGCGGAATCGCGAAAGCCGCATCCGATACCACGGGCCTCGCATCCAATTCGATCGAGAGTCCGCGAACTTCTAGCAGCGGCGCCGTCGACATCTTACCATTCTGCCAGAGTGGAACGGTTGCACGGCTGCCTGTTAGTGAGGCAAGAATTTGGATAGCGAAGAACGCTTGGCACTTGAATGAGGGAGCACGCCGCCCAGTGAAGCGGAGGCCGCGGCACCCGCGCATGATGACGGCGTTTTGCCGGAAGGCTTCTTTATTCGGATCTATTCCACTGTATGACACAAATTGCGGGAGGTGATTCTCAGCGGCTTATGTTAGCGGCTTACCCTTGCACACCTCGGATCCTGGGTCAAAGCCGGCCAACCGATGTATCAAGTGGAATCCCTATTATATTCGCAGGCTGGCCGCTTAGCAGCGGAGCAAGTCCACTCAGGTGCGATGACCCGTTGGATAACAAGATCTGGACCTTGCTTCGGCTCCATTGTGACATCGAGCGTCTTTCATGCTACCGGGGTATATCTACCCGCCAACAAGAACGGAGCCCAAAAATAAGGGTGGGGGTATTCCTGGCGGAGTTCCAGCATCGCACACTGCAACGCGGCAGCTTTGTGGCTTTCACAAAAGAGATGTTTATAAAAGCGCTCCATGCATTGGGCGGTACTTATGTCTTTGACATCCCAGAGACTTACTAGAACTCCGTGGGCGCCGGCAAGGAGCACTCCGCGCATCAGCCCGAGCAGCTCGTCTCCCCCTATAACTACGTTGAGGCCGGTGCTGCACCCGCTCAAAACAACCAGTTCAGCTGACAGCGGCAGGTGGTAAAGGTCCAACAAGGTCAGGCGCGAGTCAAACAGCCGAATCGCCGAGAACAGCGGATTATCGCGACGGAACAGACCGTGAGCGGCAATGTGAATAAAACGGGACGACGGCCCGAGACGCCGAAGGACCTCCCAAGTGGCTTCTTCTCCCAGGAACAGCTGAGCTTCCGGCAGAGCGTCGGCCGCTGCCAAGATTTCCAGCCCGATGTGGCGGGCCTTCTCGTCAGGCAGTCCCAGGACCAGAGATTTCGCCTCGTAACTAGGCCCGCGCGCCATGCAAAGTGCAAAAACAGTGGCGCTGGGAGCGTACGAAATGGTGAATTCGTCGATCAGGTATGTTTCGGGTCCTTGCAGCGCGTGAAACGGAAGATGATGGAGGAAATCGTGGGGGGCGAAAACCAGATGCTCAGCCTTGGTAAGGCGGTCGCGCACGGGCGCGACCAAATCATCAAAGAGTTCCCGCAAGTGAGTATTGGCAGCCTGTCCCTTCCACTGCCTGACGACGCGCCGGAAATCGGGTACTAGTCCAAAGTTTCGCATTTGAAACCCTAGTAGCCGCATCCTCGTTCGGATGTCCTCAACTCCTCCCAGGGGGACGATCTCGAGCCCGGAGTTGTCGATCAGACAGACACAAACTACGCCCTTAACGACGTAATACTCCAGCAGCATCGCACCGCGAGGGATGGTCGCTTGAATGGCATCCACGGAGAGGGGATCCATAGATGCGTTGGGCTTGGCAGTGGCGTTCGGTGGGATAGCGGCTTCCAGGCGCATCAGTTGGTTCTCGCAGTCGCGAAGACTCTGTTTCAACTTTCCCACCTGCGCGGTTCTCGTGCCCTCGGACGACAGGGCCAAGTGCTCCATGTGCCGGTACTGGGAATTGAGGTTGCGGCGGGCTTCCTCGATCTCTTCTTCCCGCGCAGTGGGCGGCTCGCCTGCCAGTGACGCGAGAGGAGACCGGAATATTAGGTCCGCCAGCGTGCGTGATTTGGCCTGCTGGATATACCGGAAGGCATCCAGGGCCGCGACGGTCGGCTGGCTTTTATCCGCCAGGCGGAGTTTTACCAAGCTCTCGTACACGGCGAGTTTGTCCTTTAGAAAGGACATTTTGGGCTGATCTCCCCACAAGCGGCTTCGTATCCTCTCGATATCACAGCGTGCGGACTCGTAAGCCCGGAAGGCGGCGGCCTCGTCGCCGTCCTGCTCCTCGATCTGGCCCTGCACAAAATTGGCGTGGAACCAAAGTGCGGGGGTCCCCGATCCTTCCAAACGGAGCCGGGCTCGAGCAGCCATCTCCCGGGCGCCCACCAGATTGCCCGCCTTCAATAGCAACTGGCTTTGGAGTAATTCCACGAGCGTGGCGGGACCGGGTAGCCCCGAGGCGGCCAGGACCGGGTAAGCGGACCGGCAAAGCCGGGCGGCCTGCTGGTCGCTGTTGTCGCGTTGCAGAAGCATGGCCCGGTAGAGGTCGATCAGGGCGGGCCACAGCGTGTTGTGCTCGTCGGCAAATAACCTGCGGGCATTTCTGAACAGCCGACTGGCAAGGCTCGGTTGTCCTCGACGACTGGCCGCGATGGCGTGGGTAACGGTGGCTTTGGCACGCTCGTAGGTCATCCCCAGCAAACCGAAGCCGGCCTCCGCCTGTTCGGCCAGCCGGGATGCCTCAGTATTGAGGTTGAGTTCGAGATAGATCTCCGACTCGTCGAGGTCGCAGAGTGCCAGGTGGTAGGAGTCATCGATGGCCCGGCAATGTTCCCGCGACGTCTGGTACATTTCGATGGCGCGCTGGAAATCGCCTTGCAGGTAATACAGGTGCGCGATGTTGTAGTCCGCCGTAGCTACCAGGAGACCAAGGCCGTTGCGCTCGCAGTAGTCGCGCGCAGTCCTGTGGGATTCCAGAGCTTGGTCAAAGCGGCTGAGGCTGATCTGGCAGACTGCGATGTTGCTCAACACGGCCGCGACGTCGCGATGTTCCCCCAAGCGGCAGAGCGTCGCGTGGGCCTCTTTGTACTTGGCCAACGCCTCAGTGTAACGATCCTGGCGAAATAGGATGTTTCCTACGTTGCTCGCCAGCCGCGCCAGCCGCAAATGATCACCGAGCCTGTAAAAGATCTCCTGGGCGCGGGCGGCGTAAGCGAATGCATCGTCGTAGCGACCGAGGTAGATGAGTGACTGCAGACTGCTGGTGAGGGTCCGGCCGGTCTCAAGATCCCTTCCCAGTGAAGTGAAAATTTCCAGGGCTGCCTGGTAATTTCGGACGGCTTCCTCATAGCATGATTTGGCATAGCTAACGTGACCCATGGCCCGGAATCCAGCCGCCCGGGAGGCCGCATCGTCGAGATCCTCGGACAGCCACGATGCCACCCGTGCCATACGCTCCGCGCGGATTGGATCCGCGTACAGAACGCGGAGCACTTCCTCGTGCAACAATTCAACGCTGCGAGAGTTTCGCAGATCCGGGTGGGCGGCAAAGAATTCTGAGCGGGCAGAGTCTGCCGCAGGCAATTCGCCCAGAGTTTGGAGCCACTCCGCATCTGTTGCCACACTCAGAATCCCCCGTTTTCTGGGCCTTCGCGCAACCCGGTTCGATCCCTGTCATCGGAAGCCTGTGGCGCCTTTCGGATTCGTGCCACTTTCACCATCCTTACTACCTTCCAACGTGTCCGTCCCGATAGTGCGGCCCCAGCC
>DATJKY010000493.1:0-4015 GCA_035490955.1 Terriglobia bacterium
TCCCGCCACGATTATAGGCAATATCCTATGTTCTTGTCACACGGATCGGGGGCAATGAGCCGAACTCCGTAACAAGAAAACAACAGAGACTGCGGCCGACCGACTCGCAGGGTGGGAATTGGGAGTGGACCGCATTCGAGGCTTATTTCGGGCTATCTAAGGTGGCCGAGTTCCGGCTCCCGCCTAGTCTAGCCGGCTGCTCAGTTGCATAAATAGATGCAAACAACCCTTTCCGATCGCGTCGCTGATCACGATATTGTCGTAGCCGGAGAGGAACCGCCGAGGGAGGACACTGTGGCGGCAACGAGAAGAGGGCGGCGGTGGCCGCTTTCGAAGGCGGTGGTCGAGAAGTAAGCTACTATACTAGCTTGACCTGGCGGGAGCGGGCTCGTAGTCACAATGCCAGGATGAGGACTTGAGCACAGCCAAGGCGGCCAGCATAAATCCGAGTGTGTGCGCCATACCCGCGTGCCAGGGAGCCGCGCACGTCATCTGCGGCGTATGATCGGGGATCACCACACCTTCAAAGCCATTTCGCTTCAGAATGGCGAGGATGCGGGTCATATCCACATCGCCTTCATCAATGAACGTTTCCCGATAGTGGGGCACTTTGCCGGTGACATTCCGCAGGTGAAGGTAGGCAATCTTTCCCTGGCGGCTGTACTGGTCAACCGCATCGTACACGTTGCCTTCGCTCATTTCGGCGGTTGTCCCCACGCAAAACTCCAAAGCATTGCTCCTGCTCGGCACCAGATCGAGCAGGCGCTGATATAGGTGGGGCTGGTAAACCAAACGGGGCTGCTGGCGCACGAACGGTAATGGCGGATCATCCGGGTGCGCAGCAAGCTGCACGCCGGACTCTTCCGCCACCGGGATGACGTCCTCCAGGAAGCGCTCCAGCCTTCGCCAAAGCTCCTCGCTGGTTACCGACGGCAATGTGTCATGTGGAGCAGCGCGATCGTAGACCATGTTCCAGACCACACCGAGTGGCAACGGCTCATCCGCAGGCCCGTCCATTCCTACAGCAATGGCGTGCCCGCGCCCGAACGGACCCTTAACGCGGCCGGCGACGCCGGCGAGACTGAAGTTGTATCCCAACACTGGGATCCCGGCCTCACCGATGTGCCGGATGACTGTTTTCACTTTTTCGATCTGCCTTGACCGCTGCGGTCCATCAAGCAGCACATCATACCAGTGAGCTGGGTCGATGTTTTCAACTGCGGCCAAACTCAGCCCCGCGCCTTCGATCTCCTGCCGGATTCGCTTCAGCTCTTCCACGGCCCACAGCTTGTCGGGGTCTCCTGCTACACCCCAAGGTTCGTACTTGCTACCCGTGGGCTGGTTATTGCGAGGATTTGAGCTGCCTTGATTGAAGTAGTCCACCATGTGGATCACCACGTGCGTACACCCGGCCTGACGCGCGAAGTCGTAGTACTCGCGAGTGAGCATGTGGCGGTACAGCCCCAAGCCGACCTTCATGGTCTCCTCGCAGCCGCCCTTATTCTGCTGCAGTCGCATAGGCAACCCTACGGCCACCGTAACGACGCACTCTGACGTTGGCCTGCTCGGCGTGAGCGAAGAAACCCTCCAGCACGCATAGACGCGAGCAGTACTCGCCCAGCATGGCCGATGCCTCGTCAGTGAGTACCTTCTGGTAGGTGCAGGTCTTGATGAACTTGCCGACCCAAAGGCCGCCCGTGTAGCGCGAAGCCTTGCCGGTTGGCAAGGTGTGGTTGGTGCCGATGACTTTATCCCCGTAGGCCACGTTGGTGCGCGGGCCCAGGAAAAGCGCTCCGTAATTCCTCATGTTTTTGAGGAAGTAGGCCGCGTCGTGGGTCATAACTTGAACGTGCTCGGAGGCGATGCGATCGGCTTCACGGACCATCTCCTCGTCCGAGTCGCAGACGATCACCTCGCCGTAGTCTCGCCAGGAAGCGGAGGCGAACTCCGCCGTCGGCAGAATAGAAAGCAGGCGCTCCACCTCGGACATGGTCTCGCGGGCAAGCTTCTCTGAGGTGGTGAGGAGGATAGCCGGGGTATTGAATCCGTGCTCGGCTTGGCCCAAGAGGTCTGTAGCGCAGATCTCGCCGTCAACGGTTTCATCCGCGATGATTAAGGTTTCAGTCGGCCCTGCAATCAGATCGATACCGACGCGGCCGAAAAGCTGCCGCTTGGCCTCAGCCACGTACGCGTTGCCGGGCCCAACGATCATCGAGACCGAATCGATGCCTGGCGTGCCCAGCGCCATGGCGGCGATTGCCTGCACGCCCCCCATACAGTAAATCTCGTCCGCCCCGCCGAAGTGCATGGCGGCTACGACGGCCGGGCTGGGCTTCCCTTGATAGGGAGGTGAGGCCGCGATGACGCGCGGCACGCCCGCTACCTTCGCCGTCACCACGCTCATGTGGGCAGAGGCGACGAGCGGATATTTTCCGCCCGGAACGTAGCAACCGACCGAGTCGACCGCCATGTTCTTGTGACCGAGAATGACCCCTGGTAGTGTCTCGACCTCCACGTCCTGGATAGAGGACCGTTGAGCCTGGGCGAACTTACGCACCTGCGCTTGGGCGAATTGGAGGTCGTCGATGTTCCTCGGCGAAAGCTGCGCGAGACACCGTTCAATCTCCTGCTGCGACAGGCGGAACGCGGGCGGGTTCCATTTGTCGAACTTCTCCGAGATCTCGCGCAGAGCCGCGTCGCCGCGACTCTCAATTTCCTCGATAATACCGGTGACGATGTCCCGGACTTTCTTGACGTCAGCACTGGTCTGCTCGCCCGTGCGCCCGCTCTTTAGGTAGCGCGCCATGGTGGCCTCTCTTCAAACCAACCAAGGGCTCCGTCCTCGATGGGCACGACTAAAGTCATGCCCTGACGCCTGCACTCCCATGTGACGCCAACTTGCCCGTCACGAAGTACCAGCTCGCGCCCTCGCCGGGATCTGGAAGTGGTCTTTTTCCTGCCAACTGGGTGTGGAAGCATTGGGATCGGCGACGCGAATCATAGTGCTCTCCATGGTGTCGCCGTTTACCACAATTCTCACGTAGCCGTAGTTAGGGAATGCAGAGTCCTGATAAAGATCCGCATCGCCGCGCTGGATGGGGCGCGGCTTGGCCCCTCCACCGCCTGCTACCAGGTAAACAATATCATTCTCAATGAAACGCTCGTAGTTATGGATGTGCCCCGCCACAACGACGAAGCGCACCTGCGACTTCTTTGGGGCACTTGCCAGGAACTCGGTCAGAGCTCTTTCGTTGGGCCGGCCGTTGTGGCTGGCGTCCCCGCCTGCTTGTACGTCAACCACGGGTGGATGATGAAGATTAAAGAAGACGAAGCGCACCGTCGCAGGCAGACTGGCGAGTTGACTTTGCACCCAGGCAATCTGCTCGCTACCTGGCATCAGCGATGAGTTACTGTCGAGGCTGAGCAAATAGACGGAGTCGCCCAGTTGCACGGAGTACAATCGACGGCCTCGCAGTTCGGGGAAGGCATTCCACCAGTTGGCAAGACACTGCCTCTCGCTACCGCCATTGAATTCGTGATTACCGAGCGCCGGGTAGACCCGGAGATGCTCATCACGCCAGCTCCGGGTCTCCGAGTGGTACACCGCGTAGTCATTCGCCTGCCCACCGTTCCAGGCTACATCGCCGCTGAGCAAGACGGCGTCCGGCTTTTCAGCGGCAATCTTCTCCACAAGCCAGCGGCGGACTTTTCGATTCGTAGCTGACGTCTCGCTTAGATCGGTAAAGCGCATATCGCCATAGACGACGATTTGAAGCGGTCGAGAGACATCCTGACTCTCAAAGCGAAAGTCCGGGCCGCCCGCCCGCGGAGAGGTAATAACGACGCGTGGTCTGAATTGGACATAGACCAAAACCCCTACGGCAATAACAGCAAGAGCCGGAAGAAAAAGACGTCGAAAGCTCATCACAATGGCGCACTCCTTTGTATTGGAAGCGGTGAAAAAACCACTGCTATGCCGCCTGCTGCTTCGAAATAGCCGGCCACAACCCCCTCA
>DATJKY010000494.1:0-9768 GCA_035490955.1 Terriglobia bacterium
TCGAAAGCCCTGACTGCGGTCTGCGTCGACTAATTCTTTGGACCCAGGGTAGATGCTAGGTCGAATCTCCTCGCGGAAAAGCCGCTCTCCCAAATCCAACAACCACTCGCGCCGCATACCGCGGTATTCGCGGTAGAAGTATTCGTTAAACAACCGGCGGGAATAGAAGTCCAATCCCACCAGCAGGGGAACGCTCGCTACCAGCTTCGAGAACTTCAGGACTGCCTTAAGCTTCGAAGGGTGGTTGCGGGCAAAGAAAGCGTAGCGCCGAACCACGTTGCCGGAAACCAGGGTTCCGTCGAAGTCGTAGAAGGCCAGTCGCGTTGGGTTGAGCATGGTCTGAGGGAAAGTCTGTCTAGCAGGCTGATGAAAAACACCCCGATGATGTCATCTCGATCCCGCATGCGGGGGAAAGATCTGCTTTTTGTTTGTTTTCAACAAGAAACAGCTGACGCCTCCCTACGCCCGGCATCACAGGTGCCTTTTTTCATCAGTCTGCTAGCTAGCTAAGCTAGTGTGAACTGTGAACAGCTGACGGTTGACGTTGAACCCTCGACTTCCCTGCTCCACCGAAGATCCTCCGCAAATTCGCTCTATGGCGCCACATCAGCAACAGCGTCATGATGAGCGACAAAGATGCGTCCAGGTGCCCGGAAAAAAGGAGCATGAGGAGGGTGAACAGGATCCAGGTCGTCAGAGACGCGCCAGTGCCGGCCTCGCCCCACTTTAGTTTGCCAAAGCTGATGCGAGCGACGGTGAAATAGGCGAGCGCCATGGTCGCCCACGCCGGGTAGAGAACCAGCATCACACCCCCCGAGGTCGCGACGCCTTTCCCGCCGTTGAACTTAAGAAAAGGCGAATAGCAATGCCCCAACACGGCCGCGAATCCGTAAAGCCAGCCCATAGCCACGCCGTCGGCCGGAAGATGGAACAAGCGGTAGACCAGCCAGACGGCGAGATACCCTTTCCCCATGTCCCCGATCAGTGCCAGCACGGCGCGTCCCTTGCTGACGCGGAGGACGTTGTTGAAACCGGGGTTGCCCGAGCCTACCTTGCGGATGTCGATGCCAGTCCCGAGCATCGAGATCACGGCGAAAGGGATCGATCCAATGGCAAAACAGACCAGAAGACGAAGGAGGATCGCCTGCATCGTTGTTAGCTATCCTTCAATTCAAACTGTGCGTCCGAACCGGCATTATCCCGGCACAATCCGGCCAGGGCCTCCCGGACGCGCTCGCGCAGGGCGGCGACATCGGAATGGTCCTTTAGTTCCGCAAAGAAGGGCTCGCCCCAACGCACTTCAGCCGTTCCGTTGCCGAGTTCGGAGTTTCTACTTTTCAATTCCCGGTTTCCAGTTGCCCATTTCCAGCTTCTACCTTGCTCGAGGGTGCCGGAGGTTCCCAGCACGCCGATGGCACGTATGGGGCTGCCCGTCTCCAGCGCAGCATGAAGCGCGTCCAGCCGGAAGCGACTAAGAGACGCGGGCACGCCAGGCGGTCCATCCGGAAGTACCAGCACGGAGTGTCCCGCTTCCAGGGCGCGGCGAATGCGCTCGCGCAGCGTCCCGCCGCGAGGTAACGCATCAGCGTTCAAAGGTGGCACGACCAGCGGATGAAGTAGCGATCTTATCTTGGAGGGCAACGAAGCGAGTGCAGTAGAGTCGGCAATCAGGAACGACGAGGGCAAGGTCGCCACCAGCAAGAGGGGGTCACGATGACTTGCACGGTTGGCAAAAAGGACCGTGGGTTCACTCCACAACGGCCTGTTGCCGGGAGAGGCCACAAGGTCTGCGCTCGGAACTATCACTCTCTCGCCCGTCAGCCGCAGAAGCGCCCGTGCCGCAGCTTGCGCGACGCCGGTCGCCTGGCGGTCGGGCGCAAAGCGCAGCAGTGCGCCCCCGAGCGTCGCGCTGGCAAACAGTACGGCTGACGCATAGGCCCTGCGCGCTGACGCGCCCGCCGCCGCTATTCGCACGCCGGCCCAAGTGCCCAGGTTTTCTTTCCACAACCGTAGGACCTGCAGCCAGGGTGGCGGCCATTCCTCGTCGAACCCCCCGCTCAAGTAGAGACGGCGCGTTTCATTGCGCCGGATTTTGCCGCTGGAAGTCTTGGGGATGCTCTGTGGAGGGACAAGAACCACCGTGTCGGGCGGAATACCCAAGAGGGTGTCAACGCTCTTGACGATCTCGGCTTCGATTCGCTGGCGTTCGGCGCGATCTGTGGCACGGGTTTCGGTAACTACCACTAAGCGCTCGGTTCCCGCATCGGCGTCCGCGACGCCGAATGCGGCCACACAACCTTTGCGCACGCCGTGGACCTCAGCGGTGGCCGCCTCTACCTCCTGAGGTAGGATGTTACGCCCGGACTTGATGATGCAGTCTTTGAGGCGTCCGGTGACGAACAGTTCTCCGTTGGCCCAGTAGCCTAGGTCGCCCGAATCCATCCAGCCGTCCTCGTCGATTACGGCTGTGGTCGCTTCCGGATTGCGGTAGTAACCGGCGGTCCTCGACAACCCACGGAACAGAACGCGGCCTTGAATGCGCTCGCCTGCCTCTCGACCCTGATCGTCCGTGATGCATACCTCGTGGCCGGGCAAAGGTACGCCGTTGGCAACAAAGCGCAGAACCTGCGAACCCGGAGCGTCCGATCTCAGGACGGGCACCGCTTTACCTTCGGCTTCAAACATATCGCGGCGGATGGTGTCGATCACCGGCCGACGGTTGATGGGCGGGAAGGTGAGCGCCACAGAGGATTCCGCCAGCCCGTAACAAGGCACGTAGCTCTCAGGCCGGAAGCCGTAGGGCTCGAAACGCCTTGCAAATCGCGCCAGAGTGTCCGGCAGCACGGCCTCGCCGGCATTGATGGCTACTCGCCAGGCGCTCAGATCCAGACCCGCTAGGGCAGCATCGGGAATCTTCCGTGCGCACAGTTCGTAGGAGAAATTGGGCGCCGGGCACAACGTCCCCCTTGAATCGTGCAACGCCCACAGCCAGCGCTGCGGGCGGGTGAGGAAAGCAAGCGGAGACAAGACGGTGATGGGAGCGCCGAAGTAAGCGCTGAAGAGCCAGGAGCCAATCAAGCCCATGTCGTGGTAAAGAGGCAGCCACGTGACCACGATATCATCGGACCGGAACCTTACCGCCCAACCAATGCCGCGCACGTTGGCGAGCACGTTCGCCTGACTGAGCACCACGCCCTTGGGATCTCCGGTGCTGCCCGAAGTGTACTGGATGAACGCGGTGTCCGAGGGTTCCACCGCCGCCGTGGTCACCTTGGTTCCAGCCCCCACTCCGACCTGGCGCAGGACGTCCACTGTCATCACGTCGATCAGGCTGGGAATGCTCAACCGCAGGATCCGCAATACTGTTTTCACTCGCTCGAAGCTGATGAGAAAACGCACCCCCGCGTTGCGCAGGATCGTGACCTGCCGCCGAACGTATTCCTCGACCTTGTCAGGCCGAGCTGGCGGATAGATGGGAACTGCAACGCCGCCCCCCAGCACAACACCGAAAAAGGCATAGAAGAACTCGGCGCAGGTGGGTAGCATGATGGCCACGGTCTCATCGCGGCGGAGTCCGGAGGCGCGCAGGCCCGCAGCCACCTCCGCCGCTCTGCTCAGAAGCTGGCCATAGGAGATGTCATGGACGCGAGCGTCATCTTCCACAAGGTGGATGTGCACACGGTCGGGCTCAAGATCAGCGTGGCCGCGAAGTACCTCTACCCAGTTTGTCGCGGACTCGGGAGCCGGAGGAGCCTCGCGCGCCGGTTGCTGGATTCGATAGCGGTTTTGTGCGGTCTCCGTGTGACCGCGAGCGCCTTCGAGCAGCGCTTGCACCCACTCGCCGGGTGTGTCAGCGTGCTGCGCGACTTCGTCCGGCAATCGGGCATTGAATCGAGCCTCACAACGCAGTAGCAACTCGACACGCTCCAGACTGCCCAGACCGAGGTCCCGCTCGAAAGACGACAGCAGCGTCACGTTCTGCCCTGAGCGCCTCCAACCCAGCTCGGTCAGAAGCTCCCGCACAGTCTCCAGGACCCGCTCCTCGACCGAGGTCGCCGCGGCGTTTTTGATGGTAGTGGCCATTGTTGCGAGTTATGAGTTATAAGTTCTGAGTTATTAAACACGGTTCTCGGTGCAAGCCGCTTTGCAACTCATTAACTCAGAACTCATAACTCCCGGGTCTAGATCCTGAACGTCCAATCCTTGACTGCCTCGGGTTGCACCCACTTCTCGATGCCGGGGATCTGGTTCGAGATCCAATACTTCCGCCAGTCGATGTGTTCCGGGTCCCAAGGCAGCAGCTGTCTGTGCTCCTCCGAAAGGAGATCGTATGCCGCGCGGATGTTCTCTGCCTCGAAGACATGCCGGTTGTGCAGGATGAAAGGCAGATACTGTTCAAGCGTCTGCTCGCGGAACGTCGCCTGGAGGCCTAATGTCCTCAACGCGGTTGACCAGGTGGCGAGTGCTACTCCTCCGGGAAGCCCTGTCCTCTGAAGCGCTGAGCGCGTTCGCTTCACCAACCCCTCCGCGCGGTTAATGCGCCTTTGAAGGAGAGCACGGCGGGAACGGGCCTCTTCAGCACTGACCAACTCCACGGGCGCATCGCGTCTCGCGCCGACGAATCGTTCCAGCAAGGACCGTCCCACGACGTGATTCCCGTTTATCCGGCCGCGCCGACGAGACTCGGAGTCCAGCAACTTCAACAGAGCCTCGAGTGAAAACGGATTCACGTCTGCCGTTGCCAACTGGTAGACGGCCCGGTGGCGTCCGTCGAGCAACAGCGCCGTTACCACAAGAATCGCCGATGCTACGAGGTCGACCGGCACAATCTCAAGAGGAATATCTCCCCGCACGGGCCACTCCTTCAGTCCGCCCAAGGCCATCAAGACCAGAGGGGCGGCGGTGCGGCCGCCTTCAATCCAACCGGGGAAGGGAAAGCGCAGAGAGCTCTCAACGATAGCGGGCCGAACGATGGCATAGTTTAGATTCGGCTCGGCGGCGATGATCTGTTCACCCAGACTCTTAGCGTAAGTATAAGTGTTCATCCAGCCCCAGTGCTCGGCGCGCTGCTTGCCCAGGGCTGTGAGCCGCTGCAGGGCCTCTTTTGATCCCCAGCCTGCCCCGGAGACGGAGACGTCCGAATCGTAGATATGGCGAATCCGCTCCCGGCAGTAGCGTAGCTCCTCGATGTGCTGAAACCTGAGGTCGTGCGGGCCTCTCCGGTGCGGATAGAAACCCAGAATAGGCTCTGTCTCTTCAACCAACCCGTCGACCCCGCCGCAGACATAGCAGGTCGAGATGTGGACCAGTTTGGACGAGAGGGACTGGGCCAGCTTGACGACTTTTTCCACTCCGTCCACGTTGGAGCTGAATGACACGTCGAGCGGAGGAAAAAACTCCACCTCGCCGGCACAGTTGATGATGACGCCGATGCGACCCGCCAGCTTGTCCAAGGCTGCCGGCTCGAGCCCGCAATTCACCCGGCTGATGTCGGCCGGCCAGACTGAGATGCGCTCGCGCAGGAAGCCCTTGCCGCGTTTCTCCACCAGTTTTTGCACAATCGGCGCGAGGGCCGATGACGCCAGAGTCTCGCCCTGAAACCTCTCTTCGGCAGAGGCATCGAGCCGCGATCGAAGAAGAATGTGTAAATGCTTGAAATCCGGCAAACGATCGAGTATGAGCCCGAGAACCACCTTGCCTAGGAAGCCGTTGCCCCCGGTCAAAAGCACTTCGTGGTCGCCGAACGCTTGACTGACATCTGTCATGGAAGAAAAAAGGTGTCAGGCACCGGGTCCCAAGTCTTGGCCGCCCGGGGATGTCCACAGTCAATGCGAACGGCCGATTCCCGAATCCCGAGACCTAGCTTGGAGTAAGCGAGCCCTCGTATCTTATAGGCTCCTGCGTGCTGTTGTCAAGGTCCGCCTTCCATTCGTGTCCGCCTTCCATTCCATACTTTCCATACTGTCAAAGCCTTCCATACGATTCCATACGATGATCAGTGCTTGACGACCCTTGACCTTATCTCCGCGGATTCGCGTTAATAGTGTTCCCACATGGAGACTGGTTATAAGATAGAATATACGTCGGGCTGAGCGCTTCTGTCGCTCGCAGAAAATCGTGTTTTCGGCCGCAACGGTCCGGCACTACTGGTCTCCGTCAATGAGCCCGGCAATTCCACAGATCGCCGAACCTCCCCGCCAAGCGAAACGCGGTCAGTCTGAGGAACTCCGCCAGCCGCTGGCCGGACGGCTGCTCTCTCTCGACGTCTTTCGAGGCATCACCATCGGCGCCATGATCCTGGTGAACAACGCTGGCGACGGTGGGTCGGCCTATTGGCCGCTCAAACATGCGAGCTGGAATGGCTGGACACCTACGGACCTGATTTTCCCGTTCTTTCTGTTCATCGTGGGTGTCTCCATGGTCTTCTCATTCTCCTCGCGTCGCAAGCATGGCGAGTCGCGCTTGCAGCTAATGGCTCACGTCTTGAAACGTGCCGCAATTCTGTTCGCTATCGGAGTCCTTCTGAACGGCTTTCCGAACCAATATCATCTGGCCCGCATCCGAATCGAAGGCGTTCTGCAGCGTATTGCGCTCTGCTACCTGTTCTCGTCAGTGCTGATATTGCGGCTAGACTGGCGGGGACAAGTGTTCGCTATCTTGGCTTGCTTGGTTGGCTACTGGGTGTTGATGCGCTTTGTTCCGGTGCCCGGGTTTGGTGTGCCCACGCACGCGATTCCCTTGCTTGATCCGAACCGCAACCTTGCCGCCTGGCTCGACCGCAAGCTCTTTATGGGTCACCTCTATGAGGGCACCCGCGATCCGGAAGGCGTGCTCAGCACTATCCCTGCGATCGCGACGACCCTGATCGGGGTTCTCGCTGGCGAATGGCTGCGTTCGGGGGCGAGCGCCCGGCGCAAGGTGGCGTGGATGCTGGCCCTGGGCGTGGTCGGTGTGGTGGCGGGTAAGGTCTTCAATCCGTGGTTCCCGATCAACAAGAAACTTTGGACCAGCTCCTACGCGCTTTTCACTGGCGGCCTTGCCGTGGTTTGCCTCGCCGTTTGCTATTGGCTACTCGACATCAAGCAACGGCGTGGACGGTGGACCATGCCCGCGCTCGTCTTGGGCACCAATGCCATTGCCGCCTACGCTTTTTCAGAGCTCCTGGCGAAAGCGCTGGATGCCGGGCAGGTGCACTTATCCAGCGGCCAGGTCCTCAGTTGGCAGGAGTTCCTTTATCAGCGGTTTTTTGCGCCCCTGGCGAGCCCGCCCAAGGCGTCGCTGCTTTATTCGTTGGTTTTTGTTCTGTTGTGCTGGACGGTTAGCTGGATGCTGTACCGGAAGCACATTTTCATCAAAATCTGATTTCACAAGGAGGCTGCTATGTCCACCATACCTCATCCTCCACAACCTCCCGCTCCGCCCGTGCCGGCCCGGCCCGCGAGTAACATTGTGGCTATCGTGCTCTTGTTGTTGGCGCTGATTGTGGTGGTCTCGGGTATCGTTGTCTGGGGAGGGCTGCGCTATCTCGCGCGGGGCGTTCAGGTGCACGTCAACGAGGCGAGGGGCGGGAAGCAGGTTTCCGTCCAGACTCCCCTCGGGTCCTTCGAAGTCAAGAAAGACGTGAACGAGGCGCAGTTAGGCCTGCCCATCTACCCCGGCGCCACCCGCCTGAAAGATGAGGATTCCGCCACCATCAACATGAACTTCGGTGGCGAGCAAGGCGTCCACGTGGTGGTGGCCAAGTTTGAGACGACCGACGACCTCGACAAGGTCCGCAGGTTCTACCAGGACCGCGTGGGCGGCGACGTGACCAAGTTCACCGAGAAAAACAACGAGGGCAAGACGGTTTTTGAAATCAAGAGTAAGAACCAGGAGCGGATCGTTACCCTCAAGAGTACGGGCGGTGAAACCCGCATTGAGCTCGTGCGTGTCGACCACGGACGAGAAGAGGGCGGCAATTGAAGCCGCACTTTCAGTATACGATGTCAAATGAAGCGTTATAGGACCGGTGCAGGATGCCGACGAAGTGGTTGAAGTAGGGCGAGGTGATGTTGTTGTAGACGTTGCGCGGGTTCTGGTGGTCGAAGACGTTGTAAATGAAAAACCCGATGCGGAACTTGTGGTCCTTGGCAATCCAACGCTGAAAAGTGAAATCCTTATTGATCCTCAGGTCGAGGGCGGAGAAGGTCGGATAACGGTGGCTGTTGGGCGTACCCACGTAGTTCTGGAGCACGTCCACGTAGGAATAGGGAAAACCGCTGTGAAGGTCGTAGACCGGTCCTAGGGTGAACTCCCAGGGCAACTTGAAGGTTCCCCAGGCGACGAAGCGGTTGGGAATGTCCGCTGGCAAGTCACCAAAGAAGTTGGGACGTATCACGGGTTCCTGAAAAGGGACAAACAGGGGGGTCAAGGTGTTCAGGTCGCCCCGGGTCTGGCTGTACACATAAGAGAAACGGATGTCGGCGGTTTCCGTCGGCCGGAGTCGCAGTGTCGAGTTGAACTCCCGATAACGGGCGTTGCCGGTGTTAGAAAGCAGCATCGCCGGGCCGATCACCGGAAGCACCGATGGACTGACGATGAATTCCGAGAAGGTGCGGCTGGAGAGATACTCCAAACGCACAATGACCTGCGGTCTTAACTCCTGGTCCAGCTCCGTGTTCCAGGTAAGGTTATAAGGCGTCGAGTCCAGGCGGTTGAAGGTGGGGACGCTAGCTTGGCCGTTGTCCGCCACCCGAAGATAGATGTTGGGTAACGGAACGGGAGGCCCGAGCGGTTGGTTGTTGAGATCGAAGAGGGTGGCTACACGCGTCGGGTTCTCGGTCCAGTCGCCAGCTAGCAGCGGCTCCCTGTCATAAAAGACTCCCAACCCCGCTCGGATAATGGTTCTGCCGCTCTTGCCTGGAGAAACGATAAGTCCGCCACGGGGCGCAACCGTGAGGGGATTACCCAGAGTCTGATTGGACACGCGCACTCCGGCATCGACGGCGACGTGTTCATTGAGAGCCCAGTGGTCCTGTAAGAACCCCGCCACTTCGACATCGGTTACATTCAGGTTCCCGGCACCGGTGAAGGTGATCTGCTCGGCCGTGGTGCCGTCGTTCCTCTGCACCAGCACCGGATGCGACTGGTTGGTGCCAATGTAAGCTCGCCGTGTGAATTGCCAACCTACCTTCAGGTCATGCCGCCCCTTATATTCCCTGTGGGGAAGCTGATAGGCTTGCTCAAACTCCTCCTGGTTGCTCTCGCGAGAATAGCTGTTGAAGAAGTTCCCGCTCCAGCCGTTAGGAGTCACCAGCATGTCCGCCGCGCCATTCCCGTGGCTGTAGCTGTCGAAGTCCGTGTACTGGAAGAGCGTGCTCAGCAGACCACCGGAATGAAAGACGTAGCGATCGTTGAAGCCGAGAAAGAAGCCGCTCTGGCCGTAATCGGAAGACGCAGTCTGGGGTATGAGCGCGTTGATGTTGGCGTACTGCTGGCGTGTCGGAAAAATGGCCGAACTGACGTTAATTAGGTGTTGTGGGCTGGCGATAAACTGAAACGACACAAAAGCGTTGACGCCCTCGGTAATTGTCTCGTTGTTGGGCCAGGGGAGGCCGCGCACGGGCTGGCGATTAAACTGGTATAGAGCGTTCCCTAGAAACGTAAGCTTGTTCTTGATCAGGGGGCCGGTGAGGTAGAGTCGCGGCTCGTCGTCCTGAATGCCCACGATCGTGCCATTTACGATGCGGGGAGTGGGAATGAAGTCATTGAGCTCCCAATGGAACCTCT
>DATJKY010000495.1:0-6669 GCA_035490955.1 Terriglobia bacterium
GGAAGACGCTCCCGAAAGCAATTCATAGTCACCACAGCCAGCCCGGACTGAACGGCCCCGCCGCGCCGCCACACTTGGTCGAGCAACGGGAATACATCTACTTCACCAGCCATGTGGGGGGTGATTGGTCCGTGTACCGGCAGGGAATCGCAGATAGAAAGCTTGAACGCGTTGTCAGCCTGAATGGCGTCCAAGAAGCGCAGGACGTGGCCGCGCTTTCCCTGGTTTGGCTTAGCGCCCGACGACTCAGCAGGCAGAAAAAGAGCTGTCGCAAACGACGGTTGACAATTCACTCATAACTCGGCTTTCGCCGGCGTGCAGAAGCGATCGAAGGCGCTTACCAAGTCCTCGGCAATGGAATGGGGATCGCGCCCTTCGATGTCACAGCGTTCCAGCATGAATACGAGGTTTCCATCGCGGAGCAGGGCAATGGAAGGCGATGAGGCGCCGTAGCCAGTGAAATAGGTTCGCGCCCGGTCTGTCGCCTCGCGATCCTGGCCGGCGAACACCGTGCACAGAGTATCGGGCCGCGGCTGGCGTGAGAGCGCAAGGGCTACGGCGGGGCGAGCCTTTCCCGCCGCGCAGCCGCAAATGGAATTGACGACCACCAGCGCCGTGCCCTCGGCGCGTTTCAGGATGGAATCAACTTCCTCTGGCGTCCGCAGTTCGCGAAAGCCTATGCTGGTCAGCTCTTCTCGCATGGGTTGAACCACTTCTTCGGGATACATAGTCTCTCCTAAATGCTGAATTGTGAATTCTGAATCGTAACCTACAATCACCGGCAGCGCGAAGCCGCTGCTTGGTCTACGGATCGTAGGGGTACGGCTTGCCGTACCTCTTGGCGATCGCGCTCAACCCAAACAGGGTAGGGCAAGCCCTACCCCTACACCTGGGTCAAGTCATTCCGGCGCAACAGACTTTTGTCTGCAAAGGACAAAGGACCACTGACAAAGGACAATATAGCACATCCCCTCTCTGGATTCTTGCCTGCTTCAGCCCATTCGGGGATAGAATCGGATCTTATGGTGCAGACTCTATTTGGTCCGCAAGAAAAGAAGACCGGCCTGTTCGACCGCTTGAAGAAGGCAGTGGCCTCGACCCGGGCGCACCTGGTGGAGCGCATCGAAGCCGTGGTCGAAGGCAAGGAGAGCATCGACCACTCCGTCCTCGACGACCTGGAGGCAACGCTTATCGCTGCTGACTTGGGCGTGAAGACCACGCATGAGATCCTGGATCATCTGCGGGACCTGATCAACCGTCGCCAGCTTCGCGAACCGAAGGACCTGCGCGGAGCTGTCGAACGGGAGATACTCGCTACCCTGGAAAGTCCCGCCGCAGGGCGCGGGGCCAAATCCGATGCGGGCCGCGCCGCCGCGGCGCCCAAAAAGGCCCCCGAAGGCTTCCCCGAGGTCATCTTCGTCGTGGGGGTGAACGGCGTCGGCAAGACGACTAGTATCGCCAAGCTTGCTAACCTTTACTGCCGGCAAGAACGTAAGCCACTGCTTTGCGCTGCCGACACCTTCAGAGCAGCGGCGACAGAACAGCTCGAGATCTGGGCCGAGCGGCTGGGGATCGACATCATCAAGCAGAGGTCCGGCGCTGATCCCTCGGCTGTGGTCTACGACGCGCTAGCCGTTGCCAAAAAGCGCCGGCACGACCCGGTGATCGTAGACACCGCCGGGCGGCTGCACACCAAGTACAGCCTCATGGCGGAGCTGGAGAAGATGTGTCGCATTGCCGGCCGCGAGGTGCCGAACGCACCCCACCAAGTGTTGCTGGTGATTGACGCTACCACTGGCCAGAACGGCCTTGCCCAGGCGCGGCAGTTTGTTGAGCACGGTGGCGCCACCGGCATCATCCTGACGAAGCTCGACGGCACCGCTAAGGGCGGCGTTGTGGTTGCCATCACTCGCGAACTGAGCCTGCCCATTCAGTATGTCGGAATCGGCGAAACGATCGACGACCTGCTGCCATTCAACCCGCGAGAGTTCGTAAAGTCTCTTTTTGAGCCCTGAGAAGCGTGCGCGACGATGCGGGGTGAGAAATGCCAATTAACGCAGTGGTCTTCGACTACGGTAACGTGCTGAACGAGCCTCCCCCCGTCGTTCAGTATCAGGCGCTCGCTCGTCTCGCCGGCATCAACGAAGCTGAATTTCTCGACTTGTACTGGCGAAACCGGGTGGAATACGATCGCAGTATCCGGCTGGATGGGCCCGCCTATTGGCAACAACTGGCCATGGCGGCGGGAAAGCAGTTCACAGCGGACCAGATCCGCCACTTGATCGAACTGGACGGCAGGCTGTGGGTTCGGATCCGTCCTATCCTCATCGAATGGGTGCAGGTCCTCAGAAAACAAGGGCGCGAGACGGCCATCCTCTCTAACATGCCGCGCGAAATTTCCGCTCACCTACGGCGCACCGCCGCCTGGCTCGGGCTCTTCGACCACCTCGTCTTCTCCGGTGAGCACGGCCACGTGAAGCCGGAGGCTGACCTCTATAGGGTCTGCCTCAAAGGCTTGAAGGCACAACCCGGGGAGGTCCTTTTCTTCGACGACCGTGAGGACAATGTGGAGGGAGCGCGAGAGGCAGGCATGCACGCCGTCAAGTTCGAATCCATCCCCCAACTGATGCGCGATGTGGAACCCTACGGCCTGCGACCCTCGCTCGAAGAAGCCTCCCGCACCGTCGCCACAAGACCCGCGCCCGGTGGGTTTGCATCGACCGAGGAAGGTCTTGGGGCGTGAGAGTCTGTGTGAGCAATCAGGAGTCGCGCGGTTGTGCCGCCCCGCTGTGCGGAAAGCCTAGGGCTATCGGGCGCCGCGGCAAGCCCTTTGTTTATTTGTCCTTTTCTATCCTCTCTCCGGAAAGGCTGAGCCTTTCCGCACAGCAGGGCGGCACAGCCGCTAGTTCTCACACAGTCTCGTGAGGCCGGCGTAGCAACGCCAGTTCGGCGGAGCTAAGGTCGCGCCACTGCCCCACTTGCAGACCTTTGAGCGACAGCGGCCCAATGCGGGTTCGAACGAGCTTCAGCACTTTGAAGCCCACAGCCTCGATCATCCTCCGCACCTCGCGGTTCTTACCTTCGGTAAGCGCTACCTCGAGCCAGGTGTATTTCCCGCGGTTTTCTGTACGCCGCACGCTGACAGGCTCTGCCCGGTCGCCACGCTTCATCTCCACGCCCGCGTTCAGCCGTTCGATCACTTCATCGCCGATGAGACCATTGGCTTTCACGAGATAAGTCTTCAGGACGTGTGAGTTGGGATTGGTGACGAAGTCGCCGAACTCGGTGTCATTAGTCACCAGCAGCAGGCCGGATGTGTCCCTATCCAAACGGCCCACAGAAAAGAGCCAAGGGCCGTCCTCGCCGAGATAGTCGTAGACGGTCTAGCGCCCTCCGGCATCTCCGTGGCTGGTAATCACGCCCTTGGGCTTGTAAAACACCCGGTAGACTTTGCGGGCCGCTTTCAGGCGCTGACCATCCAGTTGGACCACATCACGTCCGGGGGTCACCCAAGTGCTGGGCTCGCGAATTACGCGCCCATTCACCTTGAGCCGTCCCGCCTCAATGGCTTGCCTCGCCGCTGTGCGTGAAGCCAGACCGTAACGCGAGAGCACGCGGTCCAGAGTCATGGTGGCTTTGCGTTTCATACTCAACGAAGCTGTCAGCTTTCAGCCATCAGCCGTCAGCAAGAAGCGAAGTTGGAAATTGGAAACTGGAAAATCGAAACTGGAAACCGATGAAGGTCAGTCGCCAGCCTTCCAATTTCCATTTTCTAATTTCCAATTTCCAGTTTCCAATTCCCGCTGAAAGCTGCAGGCTGACGGCTGATAGCTTTACTTCAAAAACGGAACTTCATCGAGCTCGATGAACTCGCGAATCATGGGCTCGGAAGAATCGTTCAGGCCTCTTGTCGGCCCGAAGTAAGCCACTCGGCCGTTCACGAGGAACACCACCCGGTCAGCCAGCTTGCGGGCCAGCTTCATGTCGTGAGTGACCACCATCGAGGTCAGGCCCTTGTGGCGTTTCAACTTCAAGATGAGGTCGCCAATGGTTTGGGCCATCAAGGGATCCACCATGGTAGTCGGCTCGTCGTAGAGGATAGCCTCGGGGTTGGCCGCCAGAGCGCGAGCGATGGCCACAGCTCGTTTCATTCCTGTACTCAAGTCGGAGGGCATGAGATCACGCACGTTTTCCAACTCAACCAATTCGAGCAATTCGCCCGCTCGCTTTTCGATGCCCTCCTCGTCCAGGGAGTGTTCACCCCGCGCGACACTCTCCCGCAGCGGGTAGGCCACATTCTCACCCACGGTGAGGGAATCAAAAAGAGCTCCGGACTGGAAAACCATGGTGACTTGGCGGCGAACCGAGATAAGCTCAGAATCGCTCAGGCGGGACACCTCGCACCCCGCGACCCAAACTTGGCCCTGGTCCGGCTGGAGAAAGCCCATGATGTGCTTCAGCAGCACGCTCTTCCCCACGCCGCTTTTCCCCAGCACCGCTACCATCTCACTCCGACGGACTTCAAAGCTCACGTCAACGAGCACGGGTCGCTCGTCGAATGACTTGTATAGGTGGACGAATTCGATATAAGGAGGATCGATTGCTTCGGGTTTGGTTTGGTCAGCCACACTAAAAGGTTCTGTGTTTACTGGCCCAGAAGCGGAAGAAGAGGTTCTTTGCGGGTCGTGATTTGCTCAGCTTAAATGAAGTGGTGACCTTTGGAAAAACGTCCTTCTTACGTGGTTCGCCTTTCCCACCGACTCCATCGTATCCCAAACGGTCTGCTCCCGCAACATAAGGACGCTATCCCGCCATCGGGTGCGCGACGCCAACCGCGTCGACGGCTCGCCGTATTGACATACGGCATCTGAGAAGGCATGATGAGGCCATGAGCAAAGATCGCATGAAGAAGCTCACCATTCTCGTTCCCGAAGACCTCTTGCGAAAGGCAACGCAAGCCACCCGGGTGGGCGCGACCCCAACGGTAAGGATGGGCCTGAAGTTGCTCGCGGCTCGACGGGCTTATGATCGACTCTTGGACTTGCAAGGGTAAGGTAAGATTCAGCCTGACCTGGCAGGAGATGCGAGGGGAAGAATTGCTGACTCACTGATCGCGCAAAGCTGCCTTGACCACCACACGCCGCTGGTGACACGGGACCGAGACTTTTCCTCCCTTCAAAAGTTAGCGGGTCTTCAGCTCGTCGGCCACGATAGGTTGCAATAGGTTCGCGTTCTCCCGCTCCTCCCTCGAGTCCGTGTGAAAGCCCAAGGTTCCCTCTCGTAGAGACCAGCCCTAAGCCTAGCTAGCTAAGCTAGGACCTTGTTGAAAAGATCACTCGTACCTCAGCGCTACCATCGGGTCGACCTTCGCTGCCCGCCGCGCGGGGATGTAGCTCGCCACGATCGCGACCGCAACCAGACCAGCGGGGACGACCAAAAAGGTCAGGGGATCCGTGGGACGGACGTCATAGAGAAAGCTTGTTAGCGACCGCGTTAGAGCCCAGGCTCCGCCGACTCCAAGAAGGCTGCCCGCGAGCATCAGTCGCAAGGCCTCCCGCACGATGAGGCCTAGCACGTCGCGCCGTTCAGCGCCCAGCGCCATGCGGATACCGATTTCATGGGTCCGCTGCGTTACTGAGAACGCCATCACGCCATAAATCCCCACCGTGGCGAGAGTGAGCGCTATGAACGCGAAGATGCCAAGCAGCAGCATGTTGAAACGCCGGGGAGCGACGGAGTCCGAAAGGGTTTGCTCGAGCGTAGCCACTCGGTAGATGGGCTGGTCAGGATCGATGGCAGCAATCTCGCCCCGCACGGCCGAAACAAGGCTTTCCGGCTCAGCCGCCGTGCGCACTGCCAGTTGCATAGAGTTCTCCGCCCCCTGGAGGTAGGGGACATAAATCTCGGCCTTTACTTCCTGGCTCAAGCCTTCGTGCCGGGTGTTCCCCACCACTCCGATCACTGTGAGCTTTTCGTCGATGAGCGGAAGTTGCTTGCCGACCGGATCTTCCCCCGGCCACATGTGGCTGGCCAGAGACTCATTCACCACCGCTACTTTCAATGAGCGCTCGTCGTCGTGGTCCGTAAACGTGCGCCCTCTGAGCACTGGAATTCCCAGGGTATAAAAATAGCCGGGACTCACGGTGAGTCGCGACATCATAACGCTGCTCGAATCCTCCACCGGCGCGTTGGGCGTAGCGATTTCGCGGCGAATCCTCAGAATGGCGCGATAGGGACTAAGTGGCAATGAGTCTCCGACGGCTGCCGACCGGACGCCCGGAAGAGATTCCACCCGCCGCAGGACCTCCGTGAAGAACGTAGTTCTCTCGCGCGGGGTCGGGTAGCGCGAATCCGTGAGGCTGAGGTTCATCGTCAGCACGCGCTCGGGGGCAAAGCCGGGATCGACTGAGAGCACGCGGTAGAAGCTTTTGATCAGCAGTCCGGCGCCAATGAGCAGCACTAAAGCGAGCGCAAGTTCCGTCACCGCCAGCGCTCCTCGCAGCCAGACGCGGTGGCGACCGGCGCTCGCCAACTGCGCACTCTCCTTCAATCCTTCGGCAAGATCGGGGCGTGCGGCAACCGTGGCCGGTGCCAGACCGAACAGAATGCCGCTCCCAATCGAGACGACAAGCGCAAACAGCAGTACGGCGCCGTCCACATGCGGCTGCG
>DATJKY010000496.1:0-2459 GCA_035490955.1 Terriglobia bacterium
CTCGACGACCCGGAAGTTCGGGTCAGCCGTCCAGGCGAAGTCGTGGATATCCTCGCCGTGGTAACTGACGGTTTTGGTGCCGTCGGAGCTGTTGAAGCTCGCCACTTCGTCCCCACTCGACCCCAGCACATAGTTCCGCGGCACCGTCAGTCTTACGTCATAAGTCCCGAAGTCCGCGAAGAACTCTGAAGTGGCGTGGAACTGGTGGCAGTTCCAAGTGCCGTGCCACCACACCCCGACTTTGGGGAACCACTGTCCAACCATGAAGAAATCGCGTTTGTAACCAGTGCGAGCGAGGACTCCCGGAAGCTGGTCGTGGAAGGCGATCTTGAATGTTATCTCGCCACCCGGTGCCACCGGCTGCCGCAGGCGGATCTGAAAAACCGTGTGGTCGTCGGGGTTGTGGAAAGTGGGGGTGTCGTCGGGCTGGATAAAATGCATCTCTTTGGTCAGATCACCCTGGCCCAGGACTTCCAACGACTTAACCTTGATTGTACCGGAGTACATGGGATCCCACTCTGAGCCAGGGCCCGTCCCCCGCGTCCCGTCGAGGCGCACCTCTCGCATAAACGTGGAAGTGGGCTGAAAGGCATTCAGGTAGAGGTGGAACGGGAAGGTGTCGAGCGCACGCCCGGTCAGGTTTCGGTAGGTGAGGGCCTCCGTGGCGTCGATGGTCCTTTTGGCGACATCCAGCCGTGCGTCGATCTGGTAGGCTACGACGCGCTGCGACGAGAGTGGCTGTTCAGTGCGGTTGGAGGCCGGCGAAGGGGAGGACGGCTGTCCCTTATAAGCCGAGGGCATGAGCACGAAGGGCAGAGTGATTGCCACCCAAATTAACCTGAGATATCGCATCGCCTGATCCTATCGCTCGGCTTCGCACGCGCTAGGAAAGCCCAAAATATACCACAGCAAAAGGAGTCAACACCCTTTCGCCCCCTAAGACGGTTCGCTCATGCGCAATCGACTCATGTCTGGTCCTTGACTGGCCATTGTCCACTTAGAGTAGTCGCGCGAGAGTGCAGGGCCCTCGTGCATTCCAGCGCGGCATGATAAAGCTGCTCGATCTTACGCCACCGTTCAGCGTCCATCACAGCTCTCGCGTGTCATTTCCTCCAGCAACCCGACCCTCGGCGGCTTCCAGTTCGCGCTTCACAGTCTCAGGGAAACCTTCAGCACCTCGGATCCCAGTTGAGAAAGAAAAGAACTTTGAGTGCCCACCGCACCTAATCGAAGAGCTGATAGCACTGCTTCCCAAGACCTCAAAAGCCCTTGTCATAGGTTGGCGCGGAACCGAAGACCGCTTCCTCAACCTGCTGAAAAAACACTTAAAGCCAGGCGTTCGCTTACATGTCGTAGCGGGAGGCCTAAAAGACGCCGAGGAAGCCCAGGTTCGAATCTGCCGAGCTCTGATGAACAATCGCCCGACCAAGGCCACAGCAAGCGATGAAGGGTTCACCGACTTCATGCTCTCAGGGGCGGCGGAAAAGTTCCTGGGAGCCTCACGCACTCTCGGCGGGTGTTCTCACCGCCTGCTTCCTCAGTGCTTTGGGGGCAGCGTCAAGGCTTTCCCGGAGAAACCGGAACGGGCTCACGGCTCGAGTACTCCTCCGTCGCGTGACACGGCCCTGAGCGTCACGGTAGACCAGTTGTACCGTGAAGGGTACCCAGCGCGTGTCACCGAGACCGGATCTTTCGGCATGTGCTCCAGCGATGCGAAGAAGATAAACCCGACCTTCCCCGAACGCAAGGGCAAGAATCTGCGGGTTCGCAACGAGACTCGGCGGGAAATAGGAACGAGCGAACGTTGCTTGCCGCTTTCACGATCTGCGGTCCAAGCTGCCGAAGGGAATCCATGGTGAGCCGGGCTCTCGTGTGAAAGGCCCGCCAGTGGGCCGCATTCGCCTCAGGATACGCCGCGAACCATCGGCCAAGGGTAAGTGCAAGGCGCCTGCTTACCCCATGAGGGTGTACGAGATAAAAGTGGGAGCTACGGGGTGCGGCAGGCCCAAAAATCTTCGAATCGACCGGAGAGGATGCAACAACGCAGGGCAATGATGGCATTGGCTCCGCGCACGGACCAGCGCATTCCGGATTGTTTAAGGCGCTCCCCGATCACTGTGCGGCAGCCAGCCTCGACCACCCCCGAGCCCACAAAGAAATTCTTTTGGCGATATTCGGCATAGCGCATCTGCGGCGCATTTTTCTCGAAGTAGCACAGTTGTTTGAGCATCGACTTTTTGCCTTGCCCGGAGGCGGGCAGGTGTTTGCCGGCTTGGTGAAGGAGGCGGTCGATGTCGCCCGCTTCCAGCCAATCCCGCCAGGCTTTGGGGGCCTTGGCCTCCTGACCCCAGAGAATCTGCCGACGGTTGTCAATGCTCATAGGCGTGGAACAAGTCCACGATGTGGACGGCCCCGGGGAAATGGGTTTGGACAATGGCGTGGCTATAACGCGCGCCGTC
>DATJKY010000497.1:0-10170 GCA_035490955.1 Terriglobia bacterium
CAGCTTTCAGCCACACCGCTTCGAGTACCTCGTGCGCTTCAAAGAATTTCCGTCCGTTAAACAGCCGGACCCCTTCCAGAATGCCGTCTTCGATTTCCATCGTCATCTGCGCCTGTAGTGCGAGGCTTCAAGGGCCACTCCCCGAGATTGTAATCCTAATCCCGTAATGAGCCATGTCAGGTACGACTTTCTGGCTGTTGTCAGCTGTGGTGCGGCGGTGGATCGAAAGTGGCCCAGCTGGAACTAGAATAGAGTCACTGGCATGGTCAAGCGTGCACCAGCTCGACGACGCCCGCGCAAAGCCAAACCCGGCACGAAGGGCTTGGGTCCGGTAGAATGCCGCCTACAAGAACCTACAGGAGCTGCCGCCGAAGCAGCAGAACTAGTCGAGAAAACCGGCGGCTGCGTCGTCGGTTCATACAAAGAACCGCTCGGCGGCCACCCGATACTGCTTGCCATTCTGCCGATCGATGCCGTCGAGCCTACGCCCTTCCAGCGCGACCTGTCCGACGCTCACCACAAGCGCCTGGCCGACGTCATCAATAAAACCGGCCGTTTTCTGGACCCTGTCATTGCCATTGTCGCGCCGAAACGTGGCTTCTGGACTCCCAATGGCCGGCATCGCCTGGAGGCGATGCGTCGACTTGGGGCCAAGTCGATCGCCGCGCTGGTTGTTGCCGACCGCGAGGTTGCCTGGCAAATCCTGGCTCTGAACACGGAAAAAGCGCACAACCTGAAAGAACGCTCTCTAGAGGTCATACGCATTTACCGCGGCCTAGTCAACGAGGACGCCGCGCGGCCGGAGTCCGAGTTCGCGTTCTACCTTGATGAAGCCGCGCTGGTCACTCTGGGGATCTGCTACGAGCGGGTACCGCGCTTCGGCGGCGGCGTCTATCATCCGATCCTCCGAAGACTGGAGAGTTTCACGGATGAGCCGCTACGCGCGGCGATGAAGGATCATGAGAAGCGCACCTCGATGGTGCTGGACCTTGAAGAGAGAGTGACGGAGGTCGTTAAGAGGCTAAAGGAACGCGGTTTGGTCAGCCCATATCTGCGGTCGTTTGTGGTCGCGCGTATCAATCCGTTGCGGTGGATCCAGGGCGAACCGCCACCGCTTGAAGATGTGCTAAAAACAATGCGCGAGCGCGCGACCAAGTTCAATGTCGAGAAGATCAAGCCTCAAGATCTCGCTGGCGCGGCGGGGCCGCCAGATGAAGAAGCCTTTTCCCCTTGACGACCTAGTGACACCAGATGTTGCAATCCTCGATGTCCTTCGGATCAACACAGCCCTGCGCCGGTCATGCGATGAGTACGATTGGATCATGATCTCAGATCTGTTTCCTGCTGAGATCGCGGACCAGATCGCTAAGGAGTGGAAGAGACCTGGTGGAAGTTGGAGCAGAAGCACAATCACCGAGATTCTGACGGGTGACTGGTCTACCGTGCCGTCGACGTAGACTCAGGATAGGATCGGAAATGGGCTCGGTGGTAGCGTGCGCACGGGCCCTCGCGTGTCCTGCCTGTCTTATGGGATTACACGCACCCATCGAGAGGTCGAGGCAGGCATTCGATCTGGGCTTCGCCCCAACCGCGACACATTTTCGGCCGAGTGGGGACTAACAGGAAGTGATCCGGGTCTGCGGCTTCGGGCAGATCGTCAACTTCCGACTTGCGCGTGACCCGGCCAGAATTTTTAATGGTGCGGGAGTTCGTCGCTAAACACTAGGCGACGTGGCCGACGGCTCATCCGGAAGCGGAGCTGTCCTTTGCACCGGGGAGCAAATTATTTTGCTTGAATGCCCTAAGAGTCACGGCCGGCCGTCACGGTTATTTTTGCGCGGTCCGAATGCGTGGCAACCATTCACGGACGAGTGAGATCATTGCCCTCAGCGTCGGTGTTTCGTTGTCAGCCCGCCAAGCTGCGATCAGAGGAATAGGCGCGGGCTTCGGCGAAAGAGCATGGAAGGACACGCCTGGGTTGGCTAGCTGCCGAACATGTTCTGGCACGATGCTGATTCCTCTCCGGCGGCAACCATGGTTAGTACTGTGGACATCTGATTGGGTTGCTGGCGCGCGAAGAAGCAGCGGGCTTGTTCGATCATATCGTACCGCTGCCGCCCAGCTCAGCGGAACTGGATACATAGGTAATCCTTCGCGAGGATTTCGCGGGAAAAAATGAACGCTGAATTCGATGATTCTGACTGGAAACCGCCACTGAAAACCGGCCATAGATTCGTGGGCTGTTATGGTGTTGTGGGGAGGCGCGATTGAGACGTCGAGAGTTCGTAAAGCGTGCCCTAGCTGCCAGCGGGGTGCTCACCTCGAAGACGGCCTACTTGCATGGGTTAGTGCCCGGCCAGCGGCCGGCCAGCCCCGAGGTCGAGCGAGTTCTGGTGATGTTCAAGTGCCATTTGGATGTCGGGTTTACGGACACCCAGGCCCGCGTCATGCGGAAATACTTCGACCAGTATTATCCCCAAGCCTTGCAGGTTGCCGCCGCCATGCGTCAGTTGGGCGAGGACCGCTACGTCTGGACAACAGGATCCTGGCTTTTGTACGAATACCTCGAGCAGGCAACCCATGAACAGCACAAACGCATGGACCAAGCGGTAGCAGACGGGGATGTGGCCTGGCATGCGCTCCCTTTCACCTGGGAAACGGAGATGCTGGATCGCTCCATGATCACAGGAGCGCTGGGTTTGTCGCAATCGCTCGATCGGCGTTACGGCCGTACCACCACCGGCGCTAAGATGACCGACGTGCCGGGTCATTCCCGAGGCCTAATAGGGCCCCTCGCCGCGAACGGCGTGAAACTCCTGGATATTGGAGTCAACTCAGCTAGCACTCCCCCCGAGGTGCCGCCATTATTCGTGTGGAAGGATCCGGCTGGCGACTCACTCATGGTCATGTACCACCACAAAGAGTATGGCGGCGTCGTGCAGGTGCCCGGATCAAACCTGGCTGTTTCTATCCAAGTGCGTAATGACAACGACGGGCCGCATTCGGTTGACGAGGTGAAGAGGATCTATGCTCAACTACGAGGGCAATTCCCGCACGCCAAGGTAACGGCATCCAACCTGACCGAGATCGCCAACGCCCTGGAGCCGTTTCGCAGCCGACTGCCCGCCGTCACCCAGGAAATCGGCGATACATGGATCTACGGGGTGCCGAGCGATCCGGTCAAGGTAGCGCGCTACCGCGAGATATGCCGGCTGCGCGGGGAATGGATCGCCCAAGGAGATTTCCGCGCCGCGGACCCGACCGATCTAGCCTTGCTGCGCCGGCTGCTGCTCGCGGCAGAGCATACGTGGGGCGTCGACAATAAACGGCTTGGGGACTACGACCACTACACGCCACACGACCTTGCGCGAGTGCTCGACAAGCCAGCCTTCAAGGTGGCGATCGCCAGTTGGGCCGAAAAGCGTAACAATATCGACGACGCTATTTCGAGCCTTCCGGATAGTCTCCGCAGTCAGGCCAACCAGCGAATTCGCGGATTGCGGCCCACCGAGCCCGAGCGCGCCGGACTGGAGGCGCACCAGGCCGGATCGGAGATCGACGCCACCCACTTCGTATTAGCGCTGGATGCGAAGACCGGCACGATAAGCCGATTGCGCTCCAAGAAAACGGGACGCGAGTGGGCTTCACCGGAACACCCGCTGGCGTTGTTCTCCTACCAGACGCTCTCCAAGGAAGACTACGATCGCTTTCTGGCGAGCTACGTCGTTTTGAAGACCTGGTGGTCGCCCCAGGACTTCGGAAAACCCAATATCGAGCACTTCGGCGCCCAAAGCCGCGTCTGGCTGCCTACTGTTGCCGATTGCTGGTCAGGGAATGTGGCAGAAGGTCATCGGATCCTTTCCCAGCTGCATATCGATGATGCCGCGAGTGCCGATGCCGGGATCGTCGCCTGGCCACGGAAGGTGTACCTCGATCTGCTCTTGCCCGATCGAGAGCCGGTGGTGCGTATCATTGTCCTGTGGTTTGACAAGCCAGCAACTCGGCTCCCCGAGGCAATGTGGCTCAGCTTTTTGCCCCAGACAACTGAGCCGCAAGGATGGGTGCTTGAAAAGATGGACCAACAAGTTTCTCCATTCGACGTGGTACGCGGAGGAAACCGTCACATGCATACGCTCTCGGGCGCAATCCGCTATCAGGACGCGCAGGGAGGCTTGGCGGTCGAAACCCTGGATGCACCCGTCGTGGCCCTCGGGGAGAAGTCACCCATTTACTACTCGGGCGAGCAGCCCGAAATGGCGAGAGGCATCCACTTCAGCCTGTTCAACAATGCATGGGGCACGAATTATATTCAATGGTTTGGTGAAGACATGCGTTTTCGCTTCGTTTTGCGGGCATGATCACGCTTAGAGCCGCTATTGCGTGATGAGGACGACGGCGACAAGGGCGGAAACGGCCGGCACGTCATCTTCGACGGCCACCCCGACAACCTCCACTAGGTCTGGGACACGGTTTGCTGAGCCTATCAGCCGCAATGAGCAGGACCTCGCGACAGGGTTGGAACGCCAAATCACCAAACAGGACCGGACTGCCTGGATCAAGGGGAACATTGAGGATTGGGTTTTGGAAGATCACCGGCTGGCGCAGACCGCAGGGGCACTTGGGCAGCGGGAATCCTGCAGTCATCGGCGCCGCTAACGAGCGGCAGGCAGACCCCGTCGTCGAGGGTCAGTTGGAGGAAAGCTGGAGTGCGATTGGCTTATGCTGCTCGACGAGGCGCTACGGTGAGGTGACCTATTCTCCAAATCAGGCGTTTCCTTTACGAACAAAATGGGTTTGTCCGGGCTACGGCGGTAATCGCGAATTGTTCGCGGCTTCGTAGGTAAACACTAGCCGACTTATGAGGAGTGATGTGGGAGACCGACAGCAACCATTTGCAAATGAGCCAGTTGAATCATTATTGGTGTGATGGGGACTTATCTCCCCGTCGGGTCAGAGTCCCTGGTGAAAACCCGCTTGATTGTGACCCGATAAGTGTTTGTTTTTTTAGAGTTGGACGAAGGTTGTGTGCCAAAACCGCAGGGTTGTGGCACATGTGGCGTAGAACACGCGAAGGCCGTCAGGTATCACTTCACCGGCCCCTGGTAGCGGTGGAGCCAGTCGAGGACCTCTTTGATCATCTGGTCGTGAGGCGGAGAGTGTCCACCATCAAACACGGCGTGACGTTTGTCCTTTTCCGGTGTTCCGAGAAATCTGAACATCGGTTTTTGGGACGATTCCAACGGGAAGACGTAATCGTATCGACCGTTGACCATCAGGATGGGCATTGTCACCCGGGGGGCGAAGTTGATCTTGTCGACTTCGGGCGGCATCTTCCTGAAGCCAAAACCACTGCCAACCAACACACCGATCTTGATCCGCTTTTCGAGCGCCAGGAAAATATTCCCGAGTTCTGCCCCAGAGTCCACACCGTAGTAGGCAAGTTTTTCGTGGTCGAGGTCTTTGCGGGTCTCTATGTAGTCAATCGCTCTTCCAAGGTCCTTCGACCACGCGATGAGGTGGTCTCGATAGAGCAGAGGCGAACTTTCTCCAACCTTCTCGAACCCATCGTGACGTTCGTAATGGCCTTTGTAGATGGGGCAAACAAGTGCCCGGCCGCTTTTGACGATGAAGTCCCAGCCGAACAGCGTAAGGTCCGGCTGGATTGCAGGTCGAGGGCTTCCGTACCCGGGAAGTAAACGACGGTTTGATAGGGCGGGGAGGCGTTCTTGGGGAGATACAGATAGGCAAACATCCGCTCGTTGCCGTAGGCAGCGTTGAAAGTCACTTTCTGCTTTTTCCAGAATTCGGTGTTCTCCTCGACAGGGTCAAGGACAGAATCGAGCGGCGCCGGGTCGTACCGGTACAAATTCTCAATAATGGCAAAAACCCTGTCCGGCACGGGTTTTTCATTGGCAAAGTCGCGAATCATGACCGAAGTGGCTCCCTGTCTGTCGCCAAGACTTCATTGCGTTGAGAAACCAGCGGTCTACGAGATAGCCTCAGATCAGCACGGGACCATGTAAACTGTCTCCATGTGCAAACGGGTATGGAGTCTCTTTGAATGGTTCACTGCTTTCCTTCGCTCTCGAAATAGCCTTGGACTCGAAATCGTGGCCCTGCGTCTGCAGGTCAACGTGCTCAAACGCCAGCATCCTCGGTCGAGGTTGAGCGTGTGGGACCAAGTCTTCTGGGTTTTCCTCCGGCGCGTCTGGTCCCGCTGGGCGGAGGTGCTAGTGGTGGTGAAGCCGGAGACCGTCGTCCGGTGGCATCGTGCGGGGTTTCGGCTCTATTGGCGTTGGCTTTCTCGGCGGAGGGAGTTGGGCAGGCCGAGGATTGGTTCCGAGATTCGTCAACTGATCGCGCGGATGGCGAGCGAGAATCCCCTGTGGGGAGCTCCCAGAATCCACGGAGAGCTTGTGAAGCTGGGCTTTGACGTTTCCGAGCGCACCGTGTCTCGATACCTTGGTCGAGTGGGCCGTAAGGGAGACCCCCGCAAGCTCTGGTTGATCTTTCTGAGAAACCATCGGGAAGTCATTGCGGCGATGGACTTCTTCACGGTGCCGACTGCGACCTTTCGTGTCCTTTACTGTTTCTTCGTCATCAGCCACAGCCGGAGGCGAATTCTCCACTTCAATGCCACGGAGCATCCCACGACCGCCTGGATCGGCCAGCAGTTGCGAGAGGCTTTTCCCGACGACACCGCACCTCGTTACCTGATCCTCGATCGAGACCGGAAGTACGAGGGAGAGGCCAGCGAGATCCTGCGATCTCTGAGTTGTGACCTGATCCGGACAGCCTATCAGAGTCCCTGGCAGAAGGACTACGCTTCATACTGCACCTCATTGGTACGACTCGAAGGGTTTTCGAAGAGTCGCGGCCTCTCGGAGAGTTTCACGCCCTGCATCTTGCGTGGCGGATTCTCACCTGGGTCTTCGTACAAGCACTCGTTCTGTCATTGTATGGATGCGCCTTCAAGAGTCCTTGATCCCTCCAGATCTTGACCCATGGGGCGGAGAGGCCGAGCCGGTGGGCCATCTCGCGGAGAGTCAGCAGACCGGCCTCGCGCAGGCGAGTATACCGGGATTTCAAACCGTGGTTATGTCGGATTCGCGCCACAATCCGGCGAGTGAAAGTTCGACCTTCGCCCGACCGCCAACCGCCTTGGTTGAGCAGCGTCGCGACCTCGCGATCGGTATTGTGATCCAGCATCCGATCCACCTCCGTCACCACCTCGGGGCGGGTAGCACGCTGTTGCCAAGCATTGGGTGGGACCGGCAGGCGCAGGGTTTTGTGAGCTCCGCCCTTGAAACGCAGGTGTAGAGTGATCTCACGGTGATCGCGGAGCACCGTGACGTCTTCCAGCAAGAGTCGGACCATGCGCTTACGTTCTCGATCCGGTGTCCGGGCATCGCGCCAGAGCCGGGGGAAATCGGTGGCTAGGGTCAAGATGCGAGCGCGATCTTCCTCGCTGAGCAGGCTTCGATCGGCTTGGCGCTGGCGTTCATAATCTTGTTGAGCCTCCGCCAGCGCTCGGAGTTTTTGGTCCCAATCGGCCTCCAGGGCATCGGCCACCAGGCGGTTCGCCGGGTCCACATGCCGGTAACAGCGCTCGGCCAACTGGGTTTCATAACGAATGCGCTCCACTTGGGCGCGGCGAAGGCGATCCGTTTCCTCAGCTCGCGCCTGCAGTTCCTGTTGCACGCCCAGCGCCACCTCCAGCGCCAGCGGGGTAACCACTTCGACCAGCAACTCGCCGACGGCCTGGTCGATGCCCGCTCCGGGGGCGGTCTGACAGATGGGTTGCGCGTGTTCGACTCCGAACCGCTGGCAGACATAATTCGGTTCCAGATGGGAGCGGCGAACATGGTAACGCACGGTCATGCGATTTCCACAATGGCCGCAGATCACCAACCCTTGCAGGAGAGCCGGGCCTTCTCGCGCCGGGCTGTGACGACGCTCGGCACCCTGAGCTTGCGCGCTTGTCCGTAGACGCTGCAGATTCGCCTCATACTCCTCCCAGGAAAGGTAACCGGTGTGGGCGTCTCGGATCACGATACCCCACTCCTCCCGGGGCAACCATTTAACGGTGTGGCCCCCTTCCAGCTTCCGCCGGGTTTGGCTTCGACCAAACACGAAGGCGCCGGTATAACGAGGGTTGTGCAGGACTCGTAAGGTCTGGCTGTGGCCCAGTTCCCCCCATACCAACTCCCCTTGGTGCGGCCCCGTGTGCGGACGGCGCGGGAACTGCAGCCCTTGTCGGCGAAAAACCTTGACGGTGGCGGTCGCCGAACCCGTGCGGCGGAAGGTCTCGAATAGGAGTCGCAGGCTCTGTTGCACCTGCTGGTCAGGATCGAGAACCAGTGCTCCCACCGGGTTGTACACCAGCCCCACCGGAGGCCGGATCACCAGTTCACCCCGCCGGGCCTTGTTCAGGATGCCGCCTCGTAAACGGGCTCGCAACACGTGCAGCTCTGCCTCACTCATCGTCCCTTTTAATCCCAACAGCAGACGGTCGTTGAAGTGGGCGGGATCGTAGAGGCCGTCTTCATCCAGGATGAGTGTATCGGTCAAGGCGCAGATTTCCAGCAGGCGATGCCAGTCCGTGCAGTTGCGGGCCAAGCGGGAAACCTCCAGGCCCAGGACAATTCCCGCTCGCCCCATTCCCACCTCCGCCACCAGTCTCTGAAACCCCTCCCGGCCCGCCATCGACGCTCCCGATTGGCCGAGATCGCTGTCAATGACCAGGATCCGTTCCTGCGGCCAGCCCAGGGCCACTGCGTGTTGACGCAGGGCGTACTGGCGCTGGGTGCTTTCGGTGTTCTCCAAAACCTGCCGAAGCGTGGATTGCCGGACGTAGAGATAGGCATCGCGTTTCAAGTGACTGGCATGCACTTTCTGGTGCATCTCGGACCTCATCCTCTCACCTCCTGCCAGGCACTCAGGGCCATTCCTGTCAGAATCATGACCACCTCCGCTTGCAAATCGAGAGGAACGATCTGCTCCCGGCTGGACTCCGGAAGCGGTCGTAGGGAAACTTCGAGCGCCCGACGTGAGCAAGCGCCCATCCAGCTTTTCATCCCCTGACGCATCAACAGGGCCAGGCCCAGCCCTGCTTGATTCTTGGCCCGTGTATCCACAGCCTGCTGGCGCAATTCCTCGTAGCCTTCCACCAGGCCCTCACTGGTCCCTGTGGCGAGGAGCGGGGAAGCGTCCCCAGTGCCGTCATCGTTTTTTTTCCAGTCGCCGCAGCCGGCGCCCGACCGTGCGCGGATGAACCCTGACGCCGAAATGTTTCTGGACTTGCTGGGCCAACTCCGGTGCGGACAATCCCGGCTCGGCGGCCCGCGCTCGGGCCAGAAATTTCATCACCTCGGCCGTCAACTTGTGGGCGTGCTGCGGCCCTCGCTTCCGGGGTAGCAACCCTGGCAGGCCCCCTTGTTCGAAGGCCACTTGGGCTTGATAGAAGGAAGGGCGAGAAAAACCAAAGGCCAAGGCCGCCTGGCGGACGGTTTGGTTTTCGGTGCGTACTTGGCGCAACATTTCGTACTTGACCTGCAGCAAGTCCTGGGGATCGAAGAAAGCGCTTTGCTGGAACAAGGGATGAGTGACGTCCTGAGGCCGGGGATTCAGCGTGCCTTGTTGCCGCAGGACGTCCCGCTTGCGAGGCAGGCGTTGGGAGTTGGGCATCGACCACCTCCGGGGAAAAAACGCACGAATATGTAAATATAATTACATACATATCCTCCCTCTGTCAATCATTTTGTGGTTCTCCGTCATCTGCCGGCAACGTTTTGATCCCGATTCCATATAGGCAAGGATAACAGAAGATGCGATCTGGGATTCGCCGAGAGGAATGCCTCCGGTCTTTCTGTGGCATAATTGTCTTAACACATAGGGCATAATTTCCCTTACACCTCTTCTGCCTTGGCCGATTTCACGGCCTCGATCAAATCCCCCAGCTGCAGCAACTCTTGGGGCCGAAAATAAGCCCGCCCAGCCCCTACCACAATGAAGGGATCTTCCTCCACTAAGCTGGTCCAATTGGCGGGAATAGATACGATCTGGCTCTGCGCATCATAGAAAAAGACACGATGTTCTCCCCAGTTGTGGCGGTACTCCACCAGTTCGAATTCGCCTGGGAAGAGGGGATGAAAAGGGTGGGTTATCCGA